>NZ_JADPLO010000005.1:0-164337 GCF_015667765.1 Bacteroides sp. 1001302B_160321_D4
ATGGCCGAAAAGTAAATTGTTAATATCTCCTCGTTTAGGATTTAATTGGGATATAAAAGGTGACCGTTCTATTGTTTTGACTGGAGGTACAGGCTTGTTTACAGGGTTATTACCATTTGTATGGTTCACTAACCAACCGACAAATGCAGGTCAGATGCAAAATATGGTTGAATTTGAGACTTCGGAATTACCGGCAAACTTTGCTTTTAATCCAAATTATAAAGAAACTCTTACCCAAAATCCGGATATGTTTCCATCAACTCCGGGAAATGAGGTCCCCGGTGCTATAGCTTATGTGGATCCGAATTTTAAAATGCCTCAAGTTTGGCGTAGTAATGTAAATGCAGAGTTTCAGTTACCTTATGGATTTATGCTTTCTGTTGGTGCTATGTATACACGTGATATATATAATGTTGTTCAGAAGAATATGAACGAAAAGGCCCCTTCTGGAACCTATAATGAACAACCGGGACGTGTATATTGGACTAAGAATAATTACTATGACAATCCTAAGACGAAAACCGTTATACAGTTGACTAATGGGGATGAAAAAGGTTATCAATATTCTTTTAATGCAGTATTAACGAAGAAATTTGATTTTGGCTTTACAGGTTCATTTGGGTACACTTATACAATGGCTAAAGATATGACGGCAAATCCAGGTTCATCGGCGGCTTCAGTATGGCAGAATAATGTTGCAGTTAATTCATTGAATGATCCGGGTGTCTCTTATTCTTTATTTTCTACCCCGCATCGTTTGATAGCTAATGCTTCTTATGAAGTTGCTTATGCGAATATGAAAACGACTGTTTCTTTGTTCTATACAGGTTACCAACAAGGACGTTTTTCTTATACCTATTCTAATGATATGAACGGTGACGGAAACTATTCCGATTTGATGTATGTGCCTGCTTCTAAAGAAGAAATGACATTTGTGGATATTAAAGATAAACAAAATAATGTGACTTATTCGGCGGTAGACCAACAAGAAGATTTTTGGAACTATGTAAATAATGACTCTTATTTGAATGATCACAAGGGGCAGTATGTAGAACGTGCTTCTTCTTTAGAACCGTGGATTCACCGTTTTGACATGAAGATAGCACAGGATTTTTATGCTAAGATTGGTAGCCGTAAGTACGGTATTCAAGTAAGTCTTGATATGTTGAATATTGGTAACTTATTAAATTCGAAGTGGGGGGCTTATCGCTCTTGCGGTTTGCAGAGTTATGATAATGTAAGGTTGTTAAAAACAGCAAGTAAGGTAGGAGAACCTCTTACTTATCAGATGAATGCATCTTCTCGCGAGGTGTTCCAGAAAAATTCTAAATGGGATTATACTGCTTCTACAGGTAGTGCATGGCAGATGCAGTTAGGCGTTAAGTTTACATTCTAGAATATTTATATAAAAAGATGCTTCGTTCAATAAACGGAGCATCTTTTTTATTTCATCCTCATCACCACCGGATTATGGTCGCTATAATTAAGATCCGGCGAGAAGTAATCCGTGCTATTCAGTTCCGGTGAATGGAGAATATAGTCGATTCTCAACAGATGCTTGAAGTACTTGAAAGTATACATATACCCATGTCCGCTCGTTTGAAAGCCATCCTGCAACTTATCACCTTTTATAGTGTGATAAACATACGAAGACGGCAGAGAGTTAAAGTCACCGCAGACTAGAGTTGGATAGGGGGAGGCGGCTATCAGTTGCTTGAGAAGATCAGCTTGTACGGCCCGTTTCCGGAAATTCTCATGTAAGCCGTCGATAAGTCCCAGGGTAGCATGTTCCACTCTTTGGGAATCATCCGTACGAAGTCCCTTTTCCAGTTTGCGCTTGTTCTGGCTTACTTCCGTTGTTTGGAGATGATTGTTGAACAGGCGGATGGTGCGACCATTGATTTCAATATCACATGCAAGACTGCAATTTTTCGAATCAGGATAGATGATAAGATGCTCCTCCTTGATAGGATAACGGCTGAAAACAGCCAGTTGCAACAGATTTTTCCCTTCGGGCGAAGAAGGAATATAATGATACGGCCAATTAGAAAGAGCTGCGGATATACTATCGATGCCAAACTCATCGTTTATGCCAAATTCTTGAAAACAGAGAATATCTGCTTGCAGGTTTCTCATGTAAGAAGCAATCTCCTTGCATGAGTAGCCGGTATGCTCGTGGTTAAAGGCATCGACGTTGTAAGTAGCAACCGTCAACACCCCCGGAGTATATACATTCATTTTAACCATCGGTGACGAAGCCGGACTGAAAAAAGGCGATTGTAATACACAGCTCATATACCCCCAATTGCTGAATATAGCAATCAGAGGGATGAAAACCCAGCACCGCCAACGAATCGTCCAGTAGATAGCAGAAGCAAGATTAGCCAATAAAAGTATCGGCAGTATCAAACCGATGAAAGGCATAAATTTGAAACTATCCGGTGCGGCATTGCCTACGAAAGCACCCGCAATGGTAACTCCTGCCAAAATACTGGTCAGCACGATGGATATGTAATAAAACAGTCTGTAAAAGGCTTTCATTTAATCTAAATTATTTGCTGGTTATATCATGAGGGATTAAGCTCTCTACGAAGGAAGCAACCATTTATGAATCATTGCTTTCAACTTATCATCCGCTATTGGTTTAGCTATAAAATCATTGCATCCCGCTTCTTCAGCCGCTTTCCGGTCCTGTTCGTATGCAAAGGCACTTTGAGCAATAATAGGAACAGTGGCAGACAGTTCACGGATGATTTTTGTAGCTTCCAGTCCGTCCAGATTCGGCATCTTGATATCCATCAAGATAAGATCCGGTTTCACTTCATCGAACATCGTGACAGCTTCCATTCCGTCATGCGCACGTATAAGCCGGTGATCTTTACCTAAAATAGCCTCCAATAAGTCGAAGTTACTGTCCGTATCTTCGGCAACCAAAATACAGGCATGCCGTGTATTTGCAGAACTGTCAACACTCGAATCTGCAGTTTTTCCGGCAGATGCTATTCCAGCAATGTTCCCTTCACCATTCTCTTTCTTTGAAGAATCCACATTTGCAGGATTTGCAATCGTGTATGGTAAAGTAAATGTAAACGTCGTCCCCTTGCCAAATTCGGAGTTGACGGAAATCTTTCCACCGAGCCGTTCAACAATAGACTTACAGATAGATAACCCCAATCCTGTACCCTGCGCATGATTGTTCAGCTTTGCGAAACGCTCGAACACACGCCCCACTTTCTCCGGTTCAATTCCTGTTCCGGTATCCGTTACGTGGAATACAATCTGATTGTCCGCCAGTTTGTAACCATAACTGATGCTTCCTTCCTTCGTAAACTTGACAGCATTTCCAATCAGATTTGAAATCACCTGGAATACCCGGTTCTTGTCCGTTTCAATCATCAGACTTTCGTCCGAGGATTCATAGACAAGGCTTACTCCCTGCGGAGTACGGAATATATGAGCATCGTGCACTTCCCGGCAGAGATTATGGAGACTAGCCGGTCCGAAGGAAAACTCGATGGTTCCCGATTCAATCTTCGAGAGGTCGAGAATCTCGTTGATAAGTTGCAGGAGACGTTCGTTGTTCGCGTTTACGATGTTATAATACGTCTTCCGTTCTTCCGCATCGTCGCTTTCGGCAATGAGATGCGAGAAACCTACGATAGCATTCAGCGGCGTACGTATTTCATGACTCATATTGGCGAGGAAGGCCGACTTCAGGCTATCAGACATTTCCGCTTTCTCTTTCGACGATTGAAGTTCCCGTTTTATCATTTCCAGCTCCGTGATGTCCCATTCGATGCTGACGATGATAGGCGAAGACAATTCGTCACCGTCCACCCGGATTTTCCGTTTGTCGAGGATAATCATGTTTCCGTTTCTGTCCTTTCCTTCAGCAGTCCAGTGCAGACCTTTTCCGGTGGTGGCCACCTGGATATCTTCTTGTCTCTTCTTTTCGGCTACGATAGGCGGGTAGAAATCGAAGTCATTCTTGCCGACAGGGTCGTTCTTATAAAGATCGCGGTTGTAGGCCTCCCGATTCCGGTAAATGTATCGGAAGTCGTTGTTGATTTCCTTCACTACAATCCCGGCAGGGAGATTGTTGATGGTTGTATCCATGATTTGGTTGAGCCGTTTGATTTGGGCTTCGTACCGAATCCTCTCGGAAATATCATGGGCAAACGACCAGTAACTTTCTTCTCCGGAATCATTGGTCACGTTGTACATCGTGCCTTCATAAGCCAATATACCTTTATTGATTTTAGATGGGTGATGAGCCACAAAGTTACTGCTGCCACCGTGTATGACATCTTTGCAACGTTCGTTCCAAGCCTCTTGTGTAGGCATATCTGCGGCGACATTGTAAATCTTTAATTGACTGATGTCTTCGTTTTCTGAAATACCATGATTGTACAGGAAACGACGGTTGGCAAAGATAATCGTGCCATCGGGCTTGGCGGCAAAGATACTTTCTTTGGCGTTGTTGATGGCATGAGTCAGTGTATTGATGTCATTTCTACGATGCTGTATGTCCGTGATGTTCTGGATATAGCCTTCGATATTGAAACTACCGTCGGAGCGTTGTTCACGCAGATAAGTCTGGATACGCATATAGAAGATTTCTCCGTTCAGGCGGACACGGTAGCTGATGCTTTCCATGTTGAGTTCTTTTTCGTTCACCCGACACCATTCCATAAAACTCTGACGGTCTTCTTCTACAATCAGTTCCACATATTTCTCAATGGCAAGGTTTTGCACATTTTCCTCGCACAAAACACCGGTATATCCAAGATAATGAAAAATATTCTGTTTCGTATTGTACGTCCATTGTCCTATCTGGGCTACCTTTTGGATAGCCCGCAGGGTGAGATTTGCCTGTTCCAACTGTCTTTTTACGTTGCTTCTTTGCGTGATGTCGCGATATTGGCAAAGCACCATACCGTCATAAGGGAACATGAGGCATTTGAAGTAAAAAGTTTCGCCTTTCAGCACCAACTTGAAGTTCTTGCTGATGCTTCTTTGTTCTTCGAGTACAATCTGGAAGATGGGCATCACCCTCTCTCTCGTATATTCTGGTAAAAGCTCAAATATATTTTTTCCTAAAAGTATATCCTCTTGCAGAAACCATAGATCACAATGAGGCTCAATGTCTACGCAGACTCCGTGCCTGTCAACCAATAGCATTGTATCTGCCGTCAGTTTCAATATTCTTTGTGCGTTATTCGCATCATGTAATATTCTGTTCATGTCTGTTTTTTATTAGATGATAGAGACTAATGTCTTATAGTAAGGATAACAAAAGATAATAGCATTTGTTTTACTTTTCAGCGCGTTTCGCCTTTTCCCAGGCTCCGCTTCCTTTTTTCTTTTTCAGATAACGGATGCCTTTCAGCACATTGACATTCATAAATAAGAAATAGTAGGGGATAAAAAGCAACTTGTTTTTTATCTGTTTGGTGGATAGATAATATCCCCAATATCCCAATCCGTAAAAAAGAACCTGCATGGCAAGCAGCACTCCGTAGAATATCGCGGAACCGCCTAACAGCAGAATCGCAATATTCAGCGGGAAGAGAGCAAACAACAGGAACGGAGTAATAGACCATCGCAATACCCGGTGAGACGTATATTGAAAGCTAAGTGTCCCGTAGCGGAAAGGATTCAGCAACGGACGAAGTCGCCAGATGGACTGCAATCCTCCCGCAGCGATGCGCACTTTCCGCTTTTCTTCTTCGCGCATATCTGCCGAACCGCTTTCGATGGCGTAAGCATTGGTGCAATAAGCAATGGTATAACCTTTCATGGTGATCCGGAGCGAAAGAATAAAATCATCGAGCAACGTATCCGGTTCCATTGCTTCGAATAGTTCACGACGCACGGCAAATAGTTCGCCTGCTGCTCCTACAGCAGAGTAGAGGCGGGCGTCAAGTGCTTTCAGTGTTGATTCGTATTTCCAGTAAATACCTTCCCCACCGGCAGCGGCTCCGTCTTTGGTCTGTACGGCGATCCGTTTTTCGCCGGCCACGCAGCCCACTTTCGGGTCTTGGAAAGCAAGTACGATTTCCTGTATTGCTTCCCGGTTTACCATAGTGTTAGCATCCGTAAAGACGACGAGCGGAGTGTCCACCAGCGTCATTCCACGTGTCATTGCGGCTGTCTTACCCTGTCGTAGGGGTTGGAAGTGTATGGTCGCTTTTCCCTGCCAACGGGTTTTCAGTCGTTCGTTCGTACCGTCGTTGCTTCCGTCTGTCACCCATACGATATGCAGTTTGTCCGCAGGGTAGTCCAGTTCAAGACTGTTCTCCATCTTTTCGTCTATAACATCTTCTTCATTGAATGCTGTAATGAAGAGAGTCACTTCCGGCAAACCAGCGTCCGATGCCGGCAACGAACGCTTCACAGGCTTCACGAAAAGTTCTTTCAACTTGACGAGAACGTAAAGCACAATTCCGTAGCCCAGATATGTGTAGAACACAATGAACAAGGCAAACCAGAAAATTATTTCAAGACAAAGAGTGATGATTTCGTTCATAGCTGTATTTATTTAGATATTTTCTTTCCTTTAAAATAATCACTATCTAATATAATATCAGAAATTTTTTCTCTATATATTATTCGTTTTTTTTCTCTTTCGGTGTTCAAAATGGAATCAGGGCAAAGTAAGCTATTTCCTACTCCTCTCCATTCAGAATGAATACCCCCCAAATCAAGAAGGGTTGGAAATAAATCAGCTTGCGTGATAACATAATCGCTTGTTTTGTCGATCTTTTGTGGAGAGTTTACAATATACAATGGGATTTGAAAAGAAACATTATCTTCTTCTTTGGATTTAAGCCAGTCATTTGAAATGGAATGGTCACTGGCTATTATAATTAGAGAATTGTGGTAAAGATGATTTTCTTTTAAGAAATTCAAATACTTACCTAAGTATTTATCCATATAATGCACATTAGATAGATAATTTTTTAATTCTTCTGAATATGTGTCAGGGAATGGAATGAGGTAGTCTTCAACTGCTTTGGTATATGGAGAATGCGTTGATGATGTGAGGATAAGTGAGAAAAAAGGTTGTTTGCTATTTTTGTCTATGCTTGCTGCATATTCAAAAAGAAGCTTATCATTTAACCAATTTTCTTTATAATTACTCAATGTATATTCCTTTCGTGAATAGAGTTTATCAAACCCATATTGGATACATACTCCATCTTGTCTCCATGTTTTAGATGAAGTAGGAATAACCATTCTACATTCGATTCCAGGTTTTTGTTTCTTTAAAAGTTTGGGCAAGGACACGAAAGTATTATTAAAATAATCGTAAATGGTAACACCTTTTGTTTTGGGTATAAGTCCGTTGAGGTATGTGAATTGTCCGTCGCTCGATTCGCCTAATTGTATCAGAGAAGTCATGTTATTATTGTAGTATGCTCCTTTTTCTACTAATTTGTTGAGGGTAGGAGTAATTTCTATTCCATTTATTTTTAGATCTGTAGGGAACGAAAGAAGGGATTCTACTATAATGAGAATAATATTTTCTTTTGGTGGATATTCAATACTATATTTTGATTCGTAAAAGAATGGTTCCAGTTTTGCCACTTCCTCTGGGTTACAGTCTTGTTTGTTGTTTGATGCACATTGTATAATGGTCCCATAAATTATTCCGAATTTGAATATACTTTCTGTTGGACTATTTTTAAAAGGGTGAACATACTTGTAGTTTAATGATGACCAATGTATTGTTGCTGTAGCTATTAATCCTCCTAATAAAATAAATGCAATTCCTAATATGTAAAGGGAAAAGATTCTTCGTGTCTTTCTTCTTATTTCAGAATAAGCTCTATGAAATTGTTTATAAGATAAGATACTTGCAAGAGTTGTTATTAGTATTGTAATGTCAGAGAACCTAATAGTTGCAAATACGTTAGCTGATAGTCCGTCAAGATTGTTGAATTCTCCATATAATATTGGAGGCATATATGTGTAGAAGAATCTACTATAAGATACATTTACAATTACCAGTATTGTAATGATAGTATATGGAATGAAAAATAAATAAGTCTTTTTTCCAATTAGATAAAGTGGAATAAAGAATAATAGGCATATATCGATAAAAGCATGAATGATATTCTCCAGATATGAGAATGGAGTAAGAGAATATTTATCAATAAGAATTGAGTAGTGCATGTATTGTAAATTAATATAGCATAGTAATATTAACGACAAGGGGAATGTAAATTGTTTGATTAATAATTTTATATTCATATTTCTATCTCACTATTTTGTCTGCAAATACTTTTAAATACGCTTAAGGTGCCGCCAATCATAATTATATTGTTTGTTTTCAACTATGCTATTGAAATAATTCCTTTAGCGACTGTTTTTTATTCCTCAAATATACAATTGGAAATTTGCAGAAAGATATAAAATTTCCCTCTGCAGAAGTAGCATGTAATGTACTTATTGAATTTCCTTCCATTAGTCCTATAGCAGTTTTTTTCTCAAAAGCACTAAAATATAGCTTATATTTTTCATTGTCCTTAATAAGTGAACTTCGATATAAGCCATAGGAATAAAAAGAACCCAGCATTGGAGCTTTGGATAATATATATTTTTTGTTGTTAAATGATAAGCCGTCGGAACTGGAGTATAATACTAGGTTATTAGTATCATAATCATATATAACTAGATAATATATTTTGTCTATATATGCTAAATCAATATGCCAAGGGGTAACAGAATTGTCAGGTAGATGACATGTTTCTTTTTTGCTCCACTTTTTCCCATCTGTAGAAAAACTTCTACAGATTTCTCTTGGCTTTTCTATACTGTTCACATACCACATTACATATCCATTAGTACCTTTATGTATCGCAGGGCTTATAACCATATTACCTGTTTCATTTTTTATGATAGAGGTATCTTGTAGATTTATCATCACCTCTCGGGGAGACCAGTCTTTTCCATTGAGAGTATATTTGCGTAATATATAAGTAGCATTATTTTTTTGATGGCTGATGCGGTACCAGCACTCTAAAGTATCTTTATAAAAGACTAAATGTGGGTCTGAAAAATAATCTTTATTTATAATATTGTTTTCGTCTAAATCATCTATTGGATTTTGAGAGTCCTCAAAATCGTTCCAATGTATTCCGTCTTTAGATACATGCACACATGGATTTTCCCATCGTTCTCTATATGGAGGCAATCCTTTCCAATCACCATCCTCACCTAAGGGATATGGAGTTTCCGCCATCCAGTATTTATATCCATTCCATCCTTCCGGAATGTATATTACTGATGGGTGATAGGGTTGGTTACTACCTTCCGGAGTCTTGATAATTAATGGAGCCTGATTATACTTTTGAAATTGATTATACTGGTATATATAGTCAACTAATATTACACAAATAACAACTAGAATAATTTTTCTTATTATTTTCATTTGCTTATTTGATTAAATTATTGTCTTTATCTTTATATTTTTTCTTTCTGGTGAATAATCCTCCAATACCTTTTAATCCTTTGATAAAACGCACTTTGAAGCTTTTAAACAGTCCTCCATCTGCTCCTACTGTTCCATATCCGGTTATAACCCGTGCTTTTGAAGAATGGATAAAGACGAGTTTTCCGTAAGGTTTCATCGCTAAAGCCAGTGAGCCGTCTTCACCACGAATGATATCTGTGCGGAATCCTAACTGCTTGCCTAATTCTGTTTTGAATGCGAATGTCATGCCGCGTACACAAAGTTCCGGACGCTGTATGGCTTGAATGCGCAGGTAAAAGTCTCTTAATGATTCATACCACCATAATCCCCATTTAGAGTGTTGCTCATCAGGAATAAAGCTCCAAAGGCTGAACGTGCAGACTACGTTTGGTTGCATTAGTTTTTTTACATGTGTCTTGATGTAATTGTTCGGGTACATGGTATCGGTGTCAATACAGATATGGTATGTTCCTTTTGCTTGGTTTAATCCGCATTGGCGGGCATGTCCCGGTCCTTTCTTAAGCTCATTGAAATAAGTGACTCCCAACTGTTGGAGCACACTTTCAGTTCGATCGGAAGAATTGTTGTTGACAGCCAGAATTTCAATCGGAAAGTCACAGATGTTGTCACAAAGCGACCATAAGCAACTTAGCAAACGCTTTTCTTCATTATAGCAGATGAGAATGACAGATGCTAAGGGTTGTTTGTTTTCCGATAATTTCTGCAATTTAGTTTTTACGAAATCTACTGCTTCCTTTGGTGCTGAATCGAAAGGTTGTTCGTAAACTTGCAGATATTTAGTATACCATTTCATAAATCTTTATTTTTTTCAATGATACTTTCAAACAATGTTTTCCATTGTTCTGCGATTGGTTCGATCCTGAAACGTTCTATATCCATTCGAGCTTGCCGTCCCATTTCTCGTCGTACATTTTCGTTTTCTATCAGATAGCAGATTTTCTCTGCTAATCCCTCTATATTACCGTTTTCTACTAATAGTCCGTTTATTCCGTCGCTGATGATATCACGCGGTCCGCAGGGGCATGTAAATGAGACGGGAGGTACTCCACATGCCATTGCTTCTATAATAACCATGCCAAATCCCTCATAACGCGAAGAAAGGACGAAGATAGAACTTTTACAGTACTTATCGACAATATCCGGTGTGCTATGCTCCAGAATACAACTGGGGCTAATTCCTAGTTCGTAGATTTGGTTCTGAAGTTGTTCCCGCATACCATCACCATAGATACGGAGAATCCAGTCCGGGTGTTTTTTATTGACAATGCTCCAAGCAGATATTAAACGGTCAAATCCTTTTTGAGGGACATATCTGCCTACGGCAATGACCTGTTTGGGGGTGTTATCCGATTGTTGTTCCGGCAAAAACGGGAGTGGATTGTAGATTACGGTTACATTATTGAGCTCTGTCCATTCGGCAGCATCTTCATGGCTAAGGACGACAAAACTTTTGAGTTGTCGCACCTGCCTGATGAGTTGCCACATCCAGTATTGCTTGACGGCACGCTGAATGATACCAGGAAGACAGTTGTCGCTGAATTCCCGGTAATTGGACTTGTTGAAGTGGATTTCTCCAAGCTTAATGCTTTTGTCTTTCATCTTATTGATGAAGTTTATATCACGTCGTAAGAGAGAGATGGTAATGTCCGGTTCAATCTCATTGAGGCATGTCTCCAGCCTTTTTTTAAACAATTTCTGTTTGCTCCAATATCGGTGAATTCGTTTCGGTAAGGAAAGGCCATACAATTCGTCATAGTTGATGTCGAGCTGATGGGTGGTGATGGATGGATACAATTTATAGTAAGGTTCTTTTCCTTTTCCATCGGTCAATATGATGTGTATGTCATACCCTAAATGTTCTGCAAAATAGTTTGCTTTTAGTGTAAGTACACGTTCCATTCCACTAGGATAATAGAGCGAGGGGATGCAATAGGCTATTTTTACTTTTTTATTCATCGGATTACTTTTCAAGTATTGTATGCTGTGGTCTGATGTCCAATTCATCGATGACTTTTTTCATTTGCGCTGTCCAGGACAATGGACGGATAGATTCTCTAATATTCTGCGGAGTCATAGTCAGAGACTTTTGAAAGCTGATTAACTGTTGAATATTAATAGGTGATTCATCTGGTGGTGCTTTCCAAATGTAAGGCATCTTATCAAAATCTTCGTCGATTTCTGAATAAGTAAATGCCAATCCTCGTGCAGCATATTCGCGATTTTTTAAAGTTTTGATATGTGTGATACCACTGCGGTGTCGGCCTAAACTACCGATAGCAAAATCTGCCTGCTCAAACATGGCGTCAAGTTGCTGATCATGCTGTGGTCCATGGAGGATAACATAAGATTCTAGTTTATTATCACGAATGACGGGAAGGATTTCTTGCTTTTCACGTTCGCCGGATAATGGTCCCACGATATGAAAATAAACTTTGTAGTCAGGATTCGTACAATAATATTCAGCTAATCCACGGATAAGTCGATCGAATCCATGCCAATAGTGTACTTCAGCTACTCCTATTAAATGTAGCTCATGTGTCGTGTCATTCATTTGTTTCTTCATAGGAATGGCATCAAAATCAATTCCGTTAGATATGCGGATTGTTCGTTCGCCAAAGATATTTTTAGCGTTTGAAAAGGTGACTATTCCATTAAGGAAAGAGGCCAGGCGATGACGAAAACAACGATCTGTGAGCCTTTTGAATTTCATAGGCCATGTGATGTACTCTTGATCGTAAGGAAAAGTCGGTATCTCCATGACCACTTTTGCTCCTTTTTTCTTCATACGTTTCACCATATTTATGGTGAAAGGGTTTGCATTATGATATGAACGGATGTAGACAAAATGTATATTTTCGCGAAGTACGTAGTTTGCTATGCAGTTTAGGCCCAACCGTTTCCGAATTTTCGCAAACACTCCTTGTCCCAATTCAGCAATCACTGCATTGTCTGCCATCCAGCGGCGTTCACCGGAAGGGCTTATGTCATAATAACATAAACGAACATCTAACCCACATTCTTTGAGGGCTTTTACCTGATAGTGTATTTTTTTGCTAATTCCGTTGGCTTTGTCGAAGCCGTGGAATATAAGGAATAAGGCTTTCATTGGTTGCTCAAATCTCTATATATTGTTTATTCTGTTCTTTTTATTATCTCTTACACAGGATGCTTCGCACTTTGCCGATAATGTCATACTCATGCGTCATTTGTATATAAATGCCAAAGATAATAAAACTAACGATACTTTTGGCTATAATTGTCACAAAAATATTCATCCCTTCCAGTGCATACTGCATGGGAATGAGGGCTAATGCTATCAAAATGCTAATGATGAACGGAGAAATAAGCTGACGAATGAATGGCCACGCACTTCGACGGAAGGTTATCCGGTACATTTGCCAGTAACATTGTATAAAGTTGATGGAGAACGTCACCACAATGCAACTAGCCACTGCTGTCAGCGTTCCGAAATAGAAGATTCCGAGCAGTATGCCTGTCACGTTGAGCACAGACGAGAACACTCCGCATACAAATAAGCTCCGTGTATCGCCTGCCGCCTGAAAGATGGAACCGGACGAGGAGAGTATGATCTGAATTCCTACGGACAGGGAGAGTAGCCGAAAAACGGGTACGGAGGGCAGCCATTGGACTCCAAAAATAATCAACGTTACTTCCTCTGCTGTAAAGAAGAGCAGCACGCTAAGAGGCAATCCGATGAAAGCGAGGAATCGGAGAATACGTTCATAAGAGGTGGCTAGTTTTGCTTTGTCATTTTGGAAATCACTGAAGATGGGGTGCATTACAGGAGTGATGACCTGGGTGATGTTTTGCAAGGGAAGCATCATCAGGCGATAGGATTTTTCGTAATATCCGAGGTCGGACATACTCATGTATTTGCCAATCAGTAATTTGTCCAGATTGCGGCTGAAGTAGTTGATGACGTTGAATAGAAACTGGTAGGCGGAATAGGAGAATATCTTCCGGAGCGCCGTCAGCCCCAGCGTGAAACGCAGTCGTTGCGGATAGCGCTGGTAGGAGATGACGAATATGAGTATGCTGGATATTATTGGGTTGATAATCAGTGCATATAATCCTGCTCCGCAGAGGGCGGCAGTCACGGCTGCCGCACCTGCGGAAATCTGGATAACGAAACTACGGATAGCGATGAATTTGAATTCCTTGTTCCGATAGAATAGTGCTCCCGGCACGATGGTGGCGGAGGCAAAGAATAGATTAACGGACAGCAGTTGACACAGTGTCCGCAGGATTTCGCTTTCGTAATAGTCGGCAATCATCCATGAAGCTGCAAAAAACAAGATGCTGATTCCGATGCCGGTCCATACGGTAAACGAGAAAATAGTTGATAGTTCATCTTTTGTCAGTGATTTGTGCTGTATGATAGCGGGAGATATTCCCATATCGGTGAGGAGGCTGAAAAAAGCGATGATTACGGTGGCAACGGCTACGATTCCGAAGTCGTCCGGAGATAGGAGGCGGGCCAGTATTCCTGCTATTACAAGAGAAATGACAATGCCGCTGTATTTGGCCAGTGCGGTATAGAACACTCCTGAAAAGAGTTGATTTTTAATGTTGCTAGCCATTGTCGACCGTTTTTTTATGGTTTATAAATAGGAATTTGAAAAGTAATGCCCCTATCGTTTTTGTCGATACATACTTTTTATATTTTTGCAGGCACAACCGTGCGAGTTTGATCCGCTCCGGTAATTTTAGTGAATGTGCTTGCCACATGGCAGCGTCAAGCATTTGAGATAAATATAAATCAATAATTTCTTTATTTTTATCTTCGGTAGTCTGTCTTCTAAAGCTAAGAATCTCTTCTGTGACGACAAGATATCCTTTTATGTTCCGCATTGCGAATTTACTCGTCATTGTAGAATCTTTTCTCATACGACGATGAAAAAAAGTTCGTTTAATGCAAGCTGCTTTCGTGCTTTGTAGATAAAGCAAGGTAGTAAACAGTTGGTCTTCGTGTACGATTTCGGGATAAAATGATAGATTATGTTTTTCTATCACGTTTCTATGAATAAAGTGCAGGCAAACGGAAGGAGTATATTCTTTATTCTGTAATTGAATTTCAAGTGCTTCCTGGCCGGTATAGATTTTGTCTTCTAATTTCTCTGTATGTTTGTAATTCAGTGTTGGAGCATTTTCAACGTTGTTTTCAAAGAAAACTAAAGCATCAAAAAATACAAAATCAAGTTTTTCTTCTTTGCATTTATGATAACACAATTCCAAAGCATCTTCTTCCAGCAGATCGTCGCTATCCATAAAATAGATATATTCTCCGTGTGCGTGTGAGATCCCTCTGTTACGCGCAATTGATTGTCCCTGATTCGCTTGTGTATATATTTGTATACGTTTGTCAGTGTCACCCAGTTTTTCTACTATACTTAAACTTTTGTCTGTTGATCCGTCATCTACAACTATTATTTCCAGTTCTTTCAAGCTTTGATACATCACGCTTTCTACTGCTTGACGAACATATTTTTCAGTGTTATAGACAGGAATGACGACACTGACTTTTATTTCATTATATTTCATGCATTTCGTATTCTGATAAATTATTGATACTGGCAGCAGCATTACAATCTGCTGTTCAAATCTCTATATACTTCGGCATATTGTTTGCCCACTTTATCTATACTCATGTTTTCTAGTGCATAGGTATAGTTCATTTCTCCTTTTCCCCAAGTAGATAACTGCCAGGCCATTTTCAGTGCCCGTATGATATCGGCTTTATGATTCGGATTGAAAGTCGGATTGCCTGTGTTTTTTAATAGTTCGCCTATATTGCCGGTATTTGGTCCTACGACTATCTTGTGGAAAAGAAAAGCAAGAGGAATATTTACGGAGTTTAGTGCATTTCTTTCTTGGATGAATATCACGTCAGAGGCAGACATATAATAAGGGAGGTCGCACTCGTCTATCGGTTCGTCGTTGGCTCCCGCTTGTAGTCTGAACATACGGTTTAACAACGGCATGAGGACATAGTAGCCAATTCGGGAAGCCCATCGTTTGAGGATATTTCTGCCATAGTTATTGCGCCTTGAAAAGGGGCATAAGCGAGGGGCTATCAGTAGTTTCCGTTCTTTGTCCCAGTCGCGGAACGCTCCGAGCAGCATACGTCTTTCTTCCCGGTTGCGGAATTTCCCGAAGGCGGTGACGACGAATGCTTCTTGTGGCAGGTTCAGATATTGGCGCGCGCGCTCTATGCTGATATCTTCTTTGTAGGTGTATTGGTAGATGTGGTACGGGATGATGACGTTCCTGCTGTCGGGATATTTTTGTATGAATTCTGTCTGGCTGTAATGTCCCATGTGCACTACGGTGTCACTCTCCGATTCGATTATGTCGTAGACCCGGCTGATGATATCATTTGCATAGTGGGGGTGAATGTTGTGCCGTGTGTATATGAAATGAGTTCCTCGCGAGCGGAAAAAATCAATGCGTTCTTTCAGGCGGCGGATGACGTCGGGGTCTTTGCATGTCCATCCCACCAGTTCTTCCGGCCATTGGAAATGGATGATGTCATAAGTCGTATCCGATTCCCAGAATTCTTTTTGGGAGTATCTTACATTGATTCCAGCCATTCTGATAGCATCGCATAAGATAGGAACAAATAGATTGTCGGTTTCTCCGTTTTCTCTGAAAACGATCAGTGCTTTTATTGATGGGCTGTCTGTTTCGCTATCACTCATTTTTTAAGTTTTAAAGACCTTTATTACATTGCAAATGTAATAAAACTTATGATAAGTTTCTCCTTTTCTGTGTTTTAATTGCAGTTTAAGTTGCTATTTGAGGAAATCTGAAACAGGTCTAATGTTTTTATAAGCCGTTTTTCTTCTTGGGTATAAGGAATGTGGTGACTTTCAATATATTGCTTGAGGAAGAGACAAGCATGTATGAAAATGTCTGCTTTCATATAGCTGGTGAAATTTATGTAACGGTAGTAGGAGGCTTCACTGATGTCGATATGCACGCAGAGGTCTACTGTGGCTAGCCGTGACGTTTTCAAGAGCTTTTTTATCAGCATTACTCTGTTCTGGTAATGCTCGTTCACTATTTTATTTTCTTCTATTTCTTCCAACGTTTGGTTGCGTTTTGTGTCCATATTGTTTGGGATTATTAATAATTTTTGGCAAAGGTCGGATAAAAAATATATAATCCCTCTCTCATTTTTGCGATAGCTGGAATAAAATACATTTTGCACCTTTGCGCCCCGGAAGTATTAAATGTGGAATAATAAATGATAAATGAAAATGAAGAAAGATCAGTATTTCAATTTGGAGGTAAATTTGTTGAATGACGACAATATTGCCTGTATGATGTCAGAGATGAATGCCGCGGAAGCACTCGGAATTTACGTGATGTTGCTGTTGCATCTGCGCACTAAAGATGCTTATGAGGCGTCGTGCAAACCGGTTTTACTGAAGGCCATGGCCCGGCGGTATGATGTGGATGAAGTTGCGGTGGAGCGGGTACTTCGCGAATTCGATCTCTTCGAACTGGATGAGGAACGACAGATGTTTCGTTCTTCTTACTTGGATAGGGTGATGAAAAGCTTGGAAGAGAAGCGGAAAATGGACATCGAAAACGGTAAAAAAGGAGGGCGTCCGAAAAAGGTGGCAAAAAGTGCTGAAACGCCCGTCAGTAAAGGGAGAAAACCCACTGAAAACCAGAAGAGGAGAGAAGAGGAAAGTAAAGAAGAGGAGAGTAAAGGAAGTGTTTCTGTTGTAAACAATAATAGGAGTAATATAGAAACACCGTCTCTTGTGAGCCGTTTGGCGGATGAAGGCAATCATGGCCCGTTACAACCCGTGTTGCCTTGGGAAAAGTTGGTGGACCAACTTTCTACTTTCCAGTCATATATGGAATTGGCCGGGCAGCATTCCGGTTTGGGAAAGCTTTTTGTAGACCATCAAAAACTTATTTTGGAAATCTTCAAAAAACATATCCGCCTTTATGACAAAGGAGCGGGACTGCTTTTTCCGGAGGACGTGAAACGGTATTTTTCAAATTATATCGCGGCCGGTTCCGTTACTTGTCGCACGTTGAGGGAAACCTTGCTGAAAGAGCTTGAGAATACGGTCGACAAGGATGTAAACCGCTTTGAAAGCGTCGTCGACGGGCGGCGAACGTATCTGGGACATCTTATTCCGGTTGATGCGCCGCCACGTCCCGATGCATCAGCTGTGTGGGATGATGTGAAGAAAAGATGGGCGCATTAATCCGGCAGATGACTGGCTTCGTCCGGTAGGTTGCCGATGTTCGTCTGGTAGGTTGTTGATGTTCGTCTGGCAGGTAACGGAAGCTCGTCCGGCAGGTAAGTCCTCTGCGTGTGAATGATTATTTTAAACTATTTTTTAATTAGAAAAAAGGAAAAAAATATGAGAAATTTTGCCAACTATGATGTCGACATCCACGGTAAATCGAGTGGAGTCCTCAAGACGATTTGTAAAAAATGTCTTCCTACCCGCAAGAATAAGCGCGACCGTTCGCTACGTGTCAACGTCGACACGGGCCACTGTCACTGTTATCATTGTGGCGCTGATTTTTATGTTCCCGATGATGTGGAAGAGCGCAAGAATGCCGAACGTGTGGCAGCCCGCAAGCGTCGTGCAGCAGCCATTCCGCAGCATTTTCAGCGTCCAGTGTTTGATGCCTCGAAAACCACGCTTTCCGAAGACACGGAGCGTTGGCTGGTGGAGACGCGTTGCATCCCGCAGTCCGTCATAGCCGCCCTACGCATCACCGAACAGGAAGAATTTATGCCGCAATCCGGCAAAAAGGAACGTTGCATCTGCTTCAACTATTTTGAAGGGGAACAACTGATAAACACCAAATTTCGCGCTCTCCCGAAACTTTTCAAAATGGTGCAGGGTGCCGAACTGATTCCCTACAACATCGACTCCATCCTGGGGCAAACCTCCTGCATCATCCACGAGGGGGAACTGGATGCTGCTTCTTCCATCGCCGCCGGATTCAAAAGCGCCATCTCCGTGCCGGCCGGAGCCAATTCGAACCTCTCCTGGCTCGACCGTTTTATGGAGACGCACTTCGAGGACCTGGAAGAAATCATCATTGCCGTTGATGCTGATTCTGCCGGAATCCGGTTGCGCAATGAACTCATCAACCGGCTGGGAGCTGAACGCTGCCGGGTGGTGACTTACGGTCCGGAGTGTAAAGATGCCAACGAGCATCTCTGCAAATATGGTATCGCCAGTCTCCGTATCGCCATCGAACAGGCAGCAGAAGTTCCGCTCGAAGGTATCTTCACCGCTGCCGACTTGCATGACGATCTGCGGGCTCTTTTCGACAACGGCTTCGGTCCCGGAGCGGAAACGGGATGGGAGGAGATGGATAAGATCTGCACGTATGAACGTGGGCGAAGTGTCTACGTCACCGGAGTTCCCGGTGCAGGAAAATCCGAGTGGGTGGACGAATTGGTGTTGCGTCTCTGCCTGCGGCATCAATGGAAAATCGGGTTCTTTAGCCCGGAAAATACCCCCATCGTCTATCATCTCCGCAAACTGATTGAGAAACTCACCGGACACCGTTTTCAAAACGGCTGTGGCATGACGGAGGGACTCCTTGCGAACTCGGAAGATTTTCTGACTGAAAACGTCTCTCATATCTCTCTGAAAGGTAATGTTTCTCCGGATCGTGTACTGGCTAAGGCTCATGAACTCGTTGTCCGCCGTGGCTGCCGCATCATTGTCTTCGACCCGCTCAACCGTTTCGACCATAACCCGCAGCCTGGACAGACGGAAACGCAATATATTTCGAACCTGTTGAATAAATTTACAGAATTTGCCGTGCAACATAATTGCCTGCTCGTGGTCGTAGTCCATCCTCGTAAAATGAACCGTAATCCTGTCACGGGCATTACCCCTCGTGTGGAAATGTACGACATCAACGGCTCTGCCGATTTCTATAACAAAGCGGATTACGGTATCATTGTGGAACGTGACAAGGAGGTTGGTGCCACACGCGTATACGTGGACAAGGTGAAATTCAAGCATCTTGGTGTCGGTGGAATGGCATCCTTTGTCTACGATCCCGTAAGCGGACGATACCTGCCCTGTGAAGAATCTCACGACCCTTCTCTCTCCGCTGACCAGCGTGTCCGAAATACAATGTTCGACAACTCCTGCTGGCTACCTGAAAAAGAGCTGTTTTAAAGTATTAGGTATTAAGTATCAAGTATTAAGTATTATGATGTTATCCATTGTTGCGATGCGTTTACCATACTTGATACCTAATACTTAATACTTCAATTAGGGTTCTTGGAGTACTTCGACGATGAGCCTTACTTGTGCGGGAGTGTAGTATCTGCTGCGTGGATTCATGCCGGTGGCCAGGAGCCGTTCTTTTAGTCCGGGTGCAGCTTCAATCCATTCGTTGAATCGGTCTACTGCGCTTTGTTGCAGGATATTGGGGAGGTACAACAAGGCGAGCTCGCCTTTCCCATAGGTGCGGTATTGGAATGTTTTTTCTTCTTCTTGTTCGGGGAGAATCTTGTTTTTTGTTTTCATTTATAGTTGTGCCTTTAGATTGTTATATTTGAAGTAAAGTTACTCATTTTTAGTGGAATAGGCAAATTTTGAGAGCGGATGTTCGGGCGTATTCATAAAAGAATTGATACTAATAGAATACCGATTCTTGAAATTTATCGTATCTTTGTTTACGTTTCACGTTAAAAGCATAGAAAAAGGATGGAAGGAATATTCAGGCGTTATCCGATAGGGATACAGAGTTTCGAGAGACTACGCAATGATAATTGTGTGTATATTGATAAGACAGAGTTGATTTATCGTTTGGTAAATACACATACGACTTATTTTCTTAGCCGTCCCCGACGCTTTGGAAAGAGTCTGTTAGTTTCCACTCTTGAAGCCTATTTCTCTGGTAAAAAAGACCTGTTCAAGGGGCTGATGATGGAACAGTTGGAGAAAGACTGGACGGTTTATCCCGTGTTGCATATTGATTTCAGTATCAGTAAGTATATGAATGCGGGGATGCTGCGCTCCGCTATCAACAATCGCTTGGTGGAATGGGAACGAATTTACGGATGTGACACGAGCGAAGACACTTTCAGTCTCCGTCTGAAAGGTATTATCAAACGTGCTTACGAGCAGAGCGGGCGTCAGGTTGTGTTACTTGTAGACGAATATGATTCTCCTATGTTGGATAGCAACAACAATGAGGAGTTGCAAGCTGAAATACGTGGCATCATGCGCGACTTTTTCAGTCCGTTGAAAGCGCAGGGAGAATATCTTCGTTTTCTTTTCCTGACCGGTATCAGTAAATTTAGTCAGATGAGCATCTTTAGTGAATTGAACAATCTTCAGAACATAAGTATGCAAGATGCTTATAGTGCCATTTGCGGTATAACGGAAAATGAATTGCGTACACAGTTGGAAGAAGATATAAGAAGGATGGCCGAGGCGAACGGTGAAACGTATGATGAAGCGTGTATACATTTGAAACAACAGTATGATGGGTATCATTTCAGTGAAAATAGTGAAGACATTTACAATCCGTTTAGTTTGTTTAATGCATTTGCTCAAAAGAAATATGCCAATTTCTGGTTCTCTACCGGCACTCCCACTTTCCTGATAGACATCTTGCAGCAAAGCGATTTCGATATTCGTCAACTGGATGGCGTTTCGGCTACTGCCGAGCAGTTTGATGCACCTACCAATGTCATTACAGACCCGCTTCCGGTACTTTACCAAAGCGGTTATCTCACTATTAAAGAATATGATCGGGATTTTCAGATCTATACGTTGGCTTATCCTAACAAAGAAGTTCGGAAAGGCTTTATCGAATCATTAATGCCGGCTTATGTGCATTTGCCTGCTCGCGAGAATACATTTTATGTAGTATCGTTTATCAAAGACTTACGGGTCGGCAATCTGGATCAATGTATGGAGCGGATCAAATCATTTTTCGCCTCTATCCCCAATGATATGAATAATAAGGAGGAGAAACACTATCAGACCATCTTCTACCTCCTGTTCCGGTTGATGGGGCAATATGTGGATGCAGAAGTAAAGAGCGCTGTTGGCAGGGCTGATGTTGTGATAAAGATGCAGGAGGCTATCTATGTATTTGAATTCAAAGTAGACGGTACTCCTGAAGAAGCGTTGGCACAGATCAATAGTAAGCAGTATGCGATTCCTTATCAGGCAGATCATCGGAAAGTTATCAAAGTGGGAGTTAATTTCGACAGTAGTACGCGAACTATTGGAGAATGGATCATTGAAAACTAGGGAATAATCTTACATATTCCTACATATTTCCACATATTTCGGTATAATTCGGTGTAATCCGTTTTAATCCGGCATAATCCGGTGTAGTCCGGTGCAATCCGGTAAGTCGTCAATGTGTTGTCGTATCTTTGTTTCATCAACAGAAAGGGAGAATGTACTTCTTTTCGTAGAAACAATTTTTAAATATGGCAACAGTTACAGTTGTGCGCTACAAGCGCAGAAAACGGCTCGGTGATGATAAATCACCGATGATGTATCTTCTCAAGCCTAAGGCTGGAGAGTCGAAAATCTATTCAATTGATTCACTGGCACAGGAAATCGAGTCTATCGGGTCGCTTTCGGTGGAAGACGTGTCGCATGTGATGAAATCCTTTGTCCGTGCGATGAAAAAAGTGCTTGTGGCAGGGAATAAGGTGAAAGTGGATGGACTGGGTATTTTTTATACCACGCTGACCTGTCCGGGTGTGGAACAGGAAAAGGATTGTACGGTGAAAAATATCACTCGCATCAATCTCCGTTTCAAAGTCGACAACTCATTGCGTCTTGCCAATGACAGCACGGCAACTACTCGTGGCGGGGATAATAACATGATGTTCGAATTGTATACGGAGAAGAAGTCCGCTGCCGGAGGAAACGGCGGTGACGGCTCCGATGATGATGGTAAAGGCGATGGGGGAGAACCCGGTGGTGGTAGCGGTGGAGGAGAAGCTCCGGATCCGGCAGCATAAACCGCTTTGATTGACTCTGTTCTCAATTTATTAATTTATCATCTCAATCTATTAAAATGTTAGATAAAATTATCGAAATCATCATGACGATTCTGCCTTTTCTGGGCAGTAGCCGCAAGAAGCGCCAGATGATGGCGCAAGAAGTGAAAGAGTTCAGTGAACTAGTGAAAGACCAGTATACTTTTCTGATGCAGCAGTTGGAGAAAGTGTTGAAGGATTATTTCGACCTTAGTTCGAAAGTGAAAGAGATGCACGCGGAGATTTTCTCGTTGAGAGGACAGCTGACGCAAGCTGCGGCTCTGCAGTGTAGTAGCAAGGAATGTGTGCAACGAGTACAGATGGTCACTGAAACGGAGGGATGAATTTATGCGAACCATCAACTTGATTGTGATCCACTGTTCCGCCACAAGGGCGGACAGGGATTTTACGGAAGATGATTTGGAAGTGTGCCACCGTCGGCGTGGTTTCAACGGGACGGGGTATCATTTTTATATCCGTAAAAATGGAGATATAAAGACCACCCGTGAGATTGAACGAATCGGTGCGCACGCAAAAGGACACAACCAGAACAGTATTGGCATTTGTTATGAGGGCGGACTTGACTGCCACGGTCATCCCGCCGATACACGTACCGAATGGCAGATTCATTCGATGCGGGTGCTGATCCTTGCACTCCTGCGCGACTATCCCGGTTGCCGGGTGTGCGGACATCGGGATCTAAGTCCGGACCTGAACGGAAACGGAGAGATCGAACCCGAAGAGTGGATTAAAGCGTGTCCGTGCTTCGAAGTGAAAGAATTCTGCTCAAAAATGTAATGTACTCTATAGAAAGACTTGTGACCGAGTACATAAATACTTGTCACAAGTCTTTTCTCGTTTTATCATTTCTTAGGTTATTTTCCGGTGAGTTTTACTTAGACACGGGGCAGATGTTTGATAAAGAAAGTTCCTTATATATACTCAATAACGATTCTGCTGTGTTTCTCCACGAAAACATCTGGCTGCGCTTAAGCCCGTATTCCACTTGTTGCTGGTAGAATGTCCCGTCATTTTCTAGTTTCAAGATTTTTGCTGTGATATCTTCGGGACTGAATGGATCAACCAATAAAGCCCCATCACCTGCAATTTCGGGCATTGCTGAAGTATTTCCTGCAATGATTGGTGTTCCGCAAGCCATCGCTTCCAGCATCGGGATACCGAAACTTTCGCGAAGTGAGGGATATAGAAATGCGAATGCACCACTGTAGAGCGCTGCAAGGTCGGTATTCTCAATGTAGCCGGGGAAGCTGAGATAACTTTTGATATCCATCATCTTTTCTTCTTCCAATATCCGGTCAATGGCATCTTCTTTAAGGTCGGCAATCAGTAATGGTAACTTCTTTGCCGATTTTTTCAAATATCCGCTGTACGCTTTCAGTACTCTCGGAGTATTCTTTTTCGGATCCGTGTTTCCTAGAAAAAACAGATATTCGTCTGCATCGATATATTTCCGGGTAATTTCCGGAGCTTTGGGCTGCAAATGGAAATGACTGTTGAACCCGTTATATACAGCTACTAATTGCTTTTCCGGCAGATGTAACGCTTCAAGAATCCGTTTCCGTTCGAACTGCGAAACGGTAATAATTTTCTCGCACTTGGGGAGTATGCGCGGAACGACTAACCGGCGATAATGCCATCCCATCTCTTGATACCACGACAGGCTGGACGACTGGCGCTTTTCCAGATAGATTATATCGTGCAATGTTAGAACCAGAGGCACAGGGCAGTGTAGAGGAGCCGTGTTGCTGGTGCAATGCAGCAAATCGGGCTTGATGCTTTTTACTGCACGCGGGAGTGCTACCTGTTCCCACAATGGATAAGTAGGGCATTTCAGCTCGATGATATGTACGTTATCGGAACTTTCCAGACACTTGTCTTCACCGGGACTGACAAAAATGAAATATTCATTTTCATGATCCATTTTTTGTAGTTCCCGAATTGTTTCAAGAGCAACAAAATCCATTCCATGCTTGTTGGGGCGGAAAATGCGCTGTGCTTCAATGGCTATTTTCATATTCTTTCTTTTTTAGTGGTGGTGATGTTTTCTCTTTTATATAAGTTTTTTGTTTCTAGGGAGTCTCATTTTTTTATAAATATTCTCTTGCTTTTCAAGAAAATTTTCTTTAAAAATGGCCTTCTCCATGTTCTGTATGGATAAATTTTTTATAAGCTCCTTTCAACTTGAACAAATTGCCGATGGTAGTGAGTGCCAGTATTGGGATTTTTATAATTGCTTTACCCAATCGTTTGTTTAGCAGATTTCCAGGTATGGGCAATATCATTGCTACTATCTGGGCTATGGATAATATCCACCATTTTATGGCTATCATCCATTCGTTTCCGGAATCGCCTTTCAGACTTAGCCAGATACCGATGGCTGTGAAAATAAATGTCAGTCCGAAAACACCTGCTATTTGGATCAGTCTTGGGGGTAGCATCCATTGAATTATCTTGTCGCAGTAGTCAATGTTACCTTGGCGGATTGCTTTCTGTAATCCGGACAATGAACTGCGGAGAATGCCGAATTGTGCAGCTATCCAGCGTTTTCGCTGATTGCTGATGGCTTCTTCTTTCTGCGTTTTTTCGTCATAAATTGGTATTTCCGGTAGGTAGGTGGTGTGAATGCGCTGTTGCAGAAGAAGTACTTCTAATTCCTTGTCTTCGCCTGCCGTTTCAAGAAGTCGGACGTTTTTCCGGAACCAGTCGGCTTCAAAAGCCATTCCTGAACCGGATAATGCGGCTGAAAGTCCTAGTGCATTGTGTCCGCTGCGGAAGATGCCATTATTAATTTCTTCGCTGATGCCATCCAGAACAGAAATGTCAGTATTCAGATTTTGGCCGGTTCGGTGGGCTTGTATGCACCGCACACCGCTGTCGAATGCACGGTTTACCGCTGTCAGGAAGTGCGGGGAAGTCAGATTATCGGCGTCCATGATAACTACTACATCGTAGGGTATTCCGTCAATGGCATCCATTGCCATTGTCAGTGCTTTGGCTTTGGAGCTGTCTTTATAGTCGGCTATCAACAATCGGATAGGCAAGGAACGCAAGAGCTCGTTGGTGGCAGACTGCATCTGGTCGGAGATAACGATGATATCAAACATTTCTTTCGGATATTCCTGTCTCAGGAAACTGCGTACGGAAGAGACGATTACCCGGTCTTCTTTATAAGCCGGGAAGAGTATGACGAAACGTCGTAGGGTGCGGGCTTCCGGAAATTCAGGGACCCGGTAGAACTTGGAAGCAATGGCGTATAGCAACAGATAACATACGCAAAGCGCGAAAAGTACAAAAAGAATCCAGTCGACGATATTCATAGTATTTGGAATTTATGACACAACGTTTTATTTATCGGGTGAGACAACGCTCTTTTTGTCGGATGACGGGCGAAGAAGTCCGGAGTTTACTCCATAGAATATGGCTGCCGCCAAGTCGAAACGCCCTTTGAGGATGAAAGCCAAACTATTCTTTGTAGCAGCTACGGTGCTCTGATAAATAATGGAGGCGATGCGGTTGAACCCTTTCAGATTGCGCCGGGCATAGAACAGGCGGTTGCGTGTCAGATAATAAGTACGCAATTTACTAAGTTGCCCAGTGCTCTGGCTTTCTTTATGAAAAATGGTACAGCAGGGATCGTACCACAGTTCATATCCGGCACGGGTCATGCTTGTGCTCCAGTCTAGTTCTTCATAGTAGAGAAAAAATATCTCGGGCATCATTCCTATTTTTTCAATGACTTCCCGTTTAAACATCATTGCTGCCCCATGCAGATAGGGGGTGGTGTGGGGAGTGTCGAATGTTCCATCGTCTGGACAATCGAAGCCCAGCATATGGTTACGTAGGGTGATTTGCGACAAGGGAGTGAATCCGGCAAATTGTATATGCTGGGGTGGAAATGCAAAGCGTATCTTGGGGGATACACCTCCAATCTCCGGTCGACTTTCAAGGCGTTCTACGAGATAGGCGATATGGTCTGATTCAATATATGTATCATTATTAATAAGGAATATGTATTTACCTTTTGCTACCTGGATGCCGATATTATTTCCACCGGAAAAACCACTGTTCTCATTGCTGCGGATAGCGACAACGGTGGGATACAGTTGATGTATTTTAGCTGCTTCGTTTTCATGTGAAGCATTGTCTACGACGATGATTTCATAACTTACAGAATGTATTTTATTCTGTAGTGATTCTATTAGTTCGCATGTGTCTTTGAATCCGTTGTAGCAGATTGTGATAAATGATATGTCTGGAATATTGTTTGTCATATTTGTTCGTCAGTTTTTTTGAGTGGCTACTAGTTCTTTTTCTTTCTCTTCTTCACTGATGCGCTTGTCTATATGAGGAGCGGCAAAACAGAGTGCGAATCCTATATATACAGTCAATGGATTGGGATACTGCATTACGTCGTTGACATAGGCCGCTATGAAATAACCGGCATCCATACAAAGCCAGGCTGCCACTAATCCGCGCAAGCTCTTATTGCGTACTTTAAACATCAGTAGCCATGAGCACCAAGCGAATAGAATGCCATGTATACCCAGATAAAGAATGAGTCCGACAATTCCTGTTTCTACCCATACGCCGACTAACCATGAATCCGGAGGATAGGGCATTTGCTCTTTCGGTTCGAAATTTCCGGTTGAAAGCCCAACACCATATCCGATAGGCTTCTTTGCCATCAATTCTTTCATTCGCATCCTGTTTTCGACACGTACGAGGTATGAAGCATCTTCGGTAGGATGGAAAGAGGAACGCATTTTGTGAATGTATTGGTTTCCGCTCCCGATGTTGGTATAATAGAAAAATGCGAAAATGCTGATAGATATGAATATACCTCCCAGTAATGCTTTCCAATTCTTTGCTATGACGGTTATCATCAGCATGCCACCCATAAGAACGCCCATGGCAGAGCGTGTTCCGGAGATTCCCATTCCATAAATGCCGCAAAAAGCAATAAAAAGGAAGTAGATGCGTTTCCATCTGGAGTCAACAAAGAATGAGGCAATGGCAAAGGTCACAGTAGACATGGCAGCATGAACACCATAATTGGCTGCATCAGAGAAACAAGAGAAATAGCGAATGCCTGACCAGATAATGTGAGTACGTGCACCTCCCACTACGTGTAAGAAATAAAGATCTTTAGAACTGAATCCATGATTCTTCTGCCAATAACCTTTTAGGGTGAATATCAAAACAAATATTGACCATATAATTAATAATAGTTCAATATCTTTTTTGGTACGTATTACGATCGGAACGACGAATGCACAGATCAAGGGGGTGAGAGCGTATGGAGTGAGGTTAATATTCCAGGCTGCCATAACATTGTTTGGATTCAGTATTTCCAGTATATAAAACAATAACCAGACAATGAAGAAATAGGTCATTATATTTTGTCCGGGTTTCCAGTTAGTGCGCTCGTCATTGCCGAGTTGTATCAGACAGATCGTAGTAAACAATAAGATAAGCACCATTGAGAATAATCCTATCTTGATGTTTACGAACATACTTGCTGCGATTAGCGCGAACTGTGCGGCAAGCAGGAGGTGGAAAGCGGTTACTTTATTCGTCATCGTCCTCGTCTGCTGCTTCTTTGGCTTTTCTTCTGAGATTGAATATGATTTTTTCTGTTAATGATAACTGACTGAGACGATAGCCGATTCTACGCAGTAATGTATGGGGTGGAAGTTGTCCGGTAAAGTCTTCTACTGCGTCACGGTTCGCATTTGTGAGGCATATACGGAATGGGACATCCGTCTTACCCAGTTGCTGCGTAAGTTGTTCGCAAAGCTGTTTATCAATAGTTTTCCAGCCACGGTCTGCCGAAGCTACTAGAATATTGGCGTTGGCATCATGTAACAGAGCACTCGGAATATTGCTGGTCGATAATGGCGGATAAGCAACTATCAGCACATCTTCTCCTTGCAAAGTGTAAAAGTCTGTAATACTCTTGGCTAGCAGAAATTGGGTCGAGTCTGTATTAAAATCTACTCCATAGGTGATAAACCTGGCATTTAACATCCGGCTTTGCATATATCCACAGATTAAATTTCCCAATTCTTCTTCTCCGGAATTGTCACTGGTGCTGAAAAGGTTGATGATGAATACGCCGGGAGACTTGCGCTTAGTCAGGAAGCGAAGTAGCGAATTGCTCAATTCTTTTACGGAAAGCTGAACATAAGTCTTGGTCAGACCTCCATAGCGAGAGGGGCTTGTATTGGGAATAGCGCCTATTACCTTAAACCCGGTGACTCGCCTGGTACGGCTGGCATCTCGTAAAGTTCTGTCAAGCATTTCGACTAGTAACAACAAAGCGACTATGATGAGAAAACTGACTGCACAGGCAGCTATAACAATCTGTTTCCGATTGGTTGAGTTGGACGAAATCGGATAAGTCGGCTCGTTGAGTACTTTCAAAGTGGCAGAAGTCATTTCTAGATTTTTCTTTCTCAGTAAGGCTTCATTATAACTTTGAAGTACAGTGAGGTAGTTGCGTTCGGTGAAATTTATCATGCGCTCTTTTTGCTTGATGGTAGTACCTACCGGTGCAAAAAAAACATATCGGTCATTCAATTCACTGCGTGCATTCTGTACAATCTGTAATTCAGCTTTGGCTTTCTCGTATAGTAGCGTTTGTTCCAGCCATTGGTCGATGATATTGGTTCTCGAAGCGCCCTCTTTGGTATATTTATGGCCGATATAGGAGGATGTTAAGTCATTTAATTCTTGTTTGATTTCAGAGAGCCGTTTCTTTTCATTTATCAAGGTCTGATCGTCTGTTTTTGAGGAAACAGTCATCGCTTCAGCCTCCGATATTCTGCCGGTAATGCTGGAAGCTTCTCTCAGTTTGTCTACAAATTCCATGTTCTTGAGCACCTGTTTTGCATTACTGTCCATATGCTTTTCTAGTTCTTCAAGCATGGATTTGCTACTATTAAAAGCAAAAAGTGCGTCTTGCTCTCTCAGCTCGTATTCTTTACTGATGGCGGCTATTTCTTTGGTCTCGTCAATGTAGTTGATAATGCGTTTTTCTACATTATACTTTGTTAGGTCTTCTTCTTCTAAGTTTAGTTTCTTTCCGATGCGCTTCAACTCTTCTTCAAAGTATTTGATTACTTTGTCCGTCTCTCCATAACGAATGCGACGATATTCTTCTACAAATTCGTCCATTAAGATACTCACTGTATTGTAGACGATGCCTGGATCACCGGATGAATAGCTGATATCCAACAAATCACTGGTCAATCGACGCTGTACTTTGATGTTTTTCAGGGCATTATAGCTATAAAAAGGGTGATTGTAGTAAAATAATCCATAGATATAGTTATCTCTATGTGGACGCATATATTTTTCCAGATTAGCTACTGTCTTATCTTCACTCGACTTGTCGATTAGTTTTAGAATTTCAGCTCCATTCGGACTATTTTTCAAGTGATTGTAGGTATAGTTATAGCTGGAAGCGGTAATACCGTTATTTTCTTTATCCGGGTTACCCTGAATAAGAATTCGCGCAAATAATCGTAGACATACTCTCTTCAACGTACTTTCGGCCTGCATGATGCTGATCAAATTGTCCATTGAGTTTTGTACTGTTGCCCAGTCTGTGCGTTTGTCACTTTCTAGATTATAACCTGAAGCTACCCCTGTGTATAATGTGGCTTTTACATCATATCCTCCTTGCATATGTCGTGTGTAGTAAATAACCAGCAATGTGAAGAAAGTGGTTCCTAGCAATATCAGCCAGCGATGACGAAATAGGGCTCGTATGATAGAAATGATATAGTTCATATCTTAATCTTTTATTTTCGTATGATGGGAGTGCGTGAAATAACTTCGAGTATCATTAAACTCTTTGTTAATTCGAACTTGCTATTCTCATATGCCTCACGGGCTTGAGATTGCCTTTCCTTATCTGTAGATAAATCGGTAGACTCAATAGTACCATTGGCAAAGTTCTTTTCAGAAATTTCGTATTGCACATTAGCTAGCACCAAACTTTCACTCCTCATTTGAAGAACTTTCATCTGCGAAATTGCCATTGTGTACATTTCAATAATACTTTTTTTGATTTCGTCATACTTCATTTCTCGTTCTAGTTCCGCACTCCGCAGTGTGAGTCTTTGCCGACTGACACGTCCTTTGAGGTCGAATAAATCGTTCAATGGAATACTTAGACCTGCACCTACTGTGTAACCATTTTGCGCTTGAGTGGAGTAGGTAAGATATGGGGCGACTGCCACGTCCGTATAGGTGGACTCATTACCGAACATTCCGTATTGATAGCTCCCCCGTAAACTGAAGAAACCTAGAAATGACCATTTCTCTTTTTGGAGTAATTTGCGCTCAATTCTCGCCTTTACGTCCGCCATCTCATAAATGGGGCTGTTCTTGGCATTTTCGAATAAAACTGATAGTGGGGGGAGAACTATTTTACTATAATCTTCTTCACTTAGTTGAGAATAGTCAGACACTTCTTGTGCAACTACACGGGTGGTAGAGATGAACAGAAGTAATAACCCCGAAAAAAAATATATAAATTGCTTCATAAAAAAATCCTATTATTTGCTCTTGCTGTGTTATAGCTTGCGCAAATATAAGGATTAATTTCATTTATGTGCAGTCTTTTATTATCTATTTTACAATCTTTCTTGTAAATTGTGCACAATTTGTCGCGTAAATGGCGTCAAAAGGCTTCTGTCATGTTGAAGTAGAACAAATTCTGCTTGTTCACCATGTCTCTGCCGAAATCAAGGCGTACATTCATACGGGGTTGAACTTCGATACGTAATCCCAATCCGAGGTTGGGAAGCACACCTTCTATCTTGCCCGGAGTGGGTCCCATGAAACCGCATCCTCCCCAGGCTACATATCCTATATGACTTAACATCTTTTTTATCCAAGTGCTTTTGTCCGTATTTATCATCTGGCGGTATTCGGCCATCATGACATGCGAGGACTTGTCGCGAAACTGTCCCATGTAGTAACCGCGAAGATCGAAGGGGGTTCCACTAAGTACATATTTTGTTAGGGGTACATCTCCGAATGCGTTTTTGCTTTGCACTGTCCAGGCTATCACCTTGCGGCGGCCTACTGTTTTGTATTGGCGGTAATCTATTTCCAATCGGTAAAAGTTATTATCACTGCCGAACGTTTTATTGTACATCATTCCCCGGAAGTCAAGGTAAGTTCCGTTATAAGCATTGGCGGGAATATCACGTGTGTCATACGTCAATAGGAAGCCGAGTCCCGAACTGAAATTTTTGTATCCGTGCTCCGTACCTCCTGCCGCAATGTACGAGGGCTCATTAACCATCTCGGCAGCCGGTTTAGTTATCTTGTCATAGTTCAAATCGACTTGAGGACCTGCAAAGAAATTACTTTCTCCCAAACGGAACAAGAACCAGGGGTTTACTTGAATGCCGCTATAACGGTACTCGCTGGTATCTTCTCCACGTTCATAATCTTTATTAGTGGAATATCCGATGCCATAAAAATTCTCGATTGTATTTTTATAAGAGAAGGTTCCGAAGATACGGAAACGGTCGCCTTTAAAGAAGAGCTGTGGTTTCGTCATCAGATTCAAGCCGCCCTTGAACATCAAGGCGATGGCCATTGGCACTACTGAACGCCGTTGAGTGGTATCACTCGGATTCATCCGAAACGTCATCAGTGCGCTACCGCCTACTAATAAACCGAAGTCCGGCGTATAACTGGGACCACCTAATATGTTATAGTGCAAATTCCGGTTTGCCACGCGCTGGCGACGCAACTCGCGCTTGGAAAGGGCAGGAATGGTGTCTGACGGGGCGCCTTCAAAATCTGTAGGAGTAGTATCACTGATAGAAGTTGTAGACATTTGCAGTTCATCGCTTTTTACTGCCGTACTATCAGCCGTAGCTGACATCATATTGATGGATGGAAGCATCACCAATATTCCTATTATATATTTCTTCATATTTCTCTTTGAGGAATTCGACTGCAAAGAAAACTATTTTATTCCGATTAGTTTTGATGTTCTTAGATAATAAATCTAAAAAAGAATCGTATTTTTGCAGAATAAGATGTTTTTCGATATGCTGGTAAATAAAATTGCATGATTTAATCCCATACACTAAAACAATATTTGTTAGCATATCATGATCCGTCAGCCTATTAATTAATTATTTATATCAAATGAATAAACAGATTTTATCAATTTTTGTTTTCTGTGCTTTTTCTTATTCTACACAAGCGCAAGAAGTGAAAGGAGGCATCAGCGACTCCATGATGCAACAAATCAAGCAGAGTTATGCAAACACTCCCACCGACAAGGCTATTCGCAACGCCATCGGCAACAACGACATCCGTAAACTGGCTCTCAACCAGGATAACCTGAAAGGCATGGATACGCATTTTTCTATCAAAGTGTCTTCTAAAGGTATCACCGACCAAAAATCTTCTGGTCGTTGCTGGCTTTTTACAGGTTTGAATGTGATGCGTGCCAAAGCGATCGCCAAGCATAACCTCGGTTCCTTCGAATTCTCGCAAACTTATCCTTTCTTCTTCGACCAACTGGAGAAAGCCAACCTCTTTCTACAAGGTATTATCGATACCAGCAGTAAGCCGATGGATGATAAAATGGTGGAATGGCTCTTCCGTAATCCTTTGAGTGACGGTGGAACATTCACCGGTGTAGCCGATATTGTCAGTAAATACGGGCTTGTTCCCAAAGATGTGATGCCGGAAACCAACAGTAGTGAAAATACCTCCCGTATGGCAGGTCTGATCGCCCTGAAACTTCGTGAACAGGGGCTTCAACTCCGTGATCTCGCTGCGCAAGGTGTCAAGCCTGCTGCCCTTGAGAAAACAAAAACAGAGATGTTGAGCACCATCTACCGCATGTTAGTGTTGAATCTCGGTGTTCCTCCTACTGAATTTACCTGGACTGAATATAACGCTAAGGGTGAGCCTGTGTCTACCGAAACTTACACTCCGCTTTCTTTCCTGAAAAAGTATGGTGACGAAAAACTGATTGATAATTATGTCATGTTAATGAACGATCCGAGCCGTGAATATTATAAGTGTTATGAGATAGATTACGACCGCCACCGTTACGACGGCAAAAACTGGACTTATGTCAATCTTCCCATCGAGGATATCAAAGAAATGGCTATTTCTTCTCTCAAGGATAGCACGATGATGTATTTTTCTTGCGATGTAGGTAAGTTTCTAAACTCTGACCGTGGTCTGCTGGATGTCAAAAACTACGACTACGAATCTCTTATGGGTACTTCTTTTGGCATGAACAAGAAGCAACGTATCCAAAGTTTTGCCAGTGGCTCCAGTCACGCCATGACTCTTATGGCCGTCGATCTTGACAAAAATGGAAAACCGACGAAATGGATGGTTGAAAATAGTTGGGGACCCGCCGCCGGTTATCAGGGCTATCTCATTATGACAGATGATTGGTTTAACGAATATATGTTCCGTCTAGTAGTAGAAACGAAATATGCATCGAAAAAAGCTCTCGAGGTGTTGAAACAGAAGCCTATCCGACTTCCTGCTTGGGATCCTATGTTTGCTGAATAGTTTGCTGAATATTCTTTTTCTTTCGTCTTGATACGAAAGAAAAAGAACCAAAAAGAAAGAATCAAGGCTGCGTTTTTCCGGCTACTCCGGTGCTTCCTCCGGCTAAAGGGCAGAAACTCGCTACGCTCAAACAGTCTGCCCTTCTTAACGCCGAAGGAAACACCTGCGCTTGACGCCGGAAAAACGAGGCCGGGGACCCCGTGCGGCGTGGCGGCCTTTGGTATACGGAAGATTGCATTGTTTTAAAGGATGTATAGCATGAAACTTTGCTGAATAAGAGGTTTTAGTTCTGCAGTGTGGAAGGATTTATAGTATAGAATACTTTTCTAAATAAGAGATTTTGCAGCATGAAGAACTTCCAGCATAAAAAGCACATTATCTAAAGAACTTTGCATATTACAAATGCTACTAATAAAAATGCTTTGCTATATAAAAGCCGCAGACGTTATACGACTAAATATAGCAAAGCTGAACAATATATAATAGAGATATAGAATACGATATAATAGTAGAGATAGAAAAATAGAAATATACAGAGAATTCCTTCCTAATACCCCTCACGAATATCATACAGCGGACCAGCCGGCGGCTTTCCCCGGCCTACTTTTTTCTCCGTCAGGCGAGCGCCCGTAACGTAGCGTTAAGAAGGGCAGATTGTTTGAGCGTAGCGAGTTTCTGCCCTTTAGCGAAGTGAAGGAAGCGAGTAGGAGAAAAAAGTCAGCCTTGAATTTTTCTTTGCTTCTTTCTTTTGTTTCAAGACAAAAGAAAGATGATTACGAGAAAGATGATTTACGTGTACGAACACGAAAGGAATTACGGAAATATATCCGTAATTCCTTTCTTTTTTCCTCCCGAATCCCAATCTTATTTATTACTTTTGCGGCAAATTTATGAAACCATTATTTTATATAGCATGGCAAATGTAATAAAGTTACGTAAAGGCCTTGACATAAACCTGAAAGGAAAAGCTGCTGAAACGTACGCAACAGTAAAAGAACCGGGATTCTACGCACTTGTACCCGATGACTTTCCTGGAGTGACGCCTAAGGTCGTTGTGAAAGAGCAGGAATATGTAATGGCTGGTGGACCCTTGTTTATCGACAAGTATCATCCTGAAGTGAAATTTGTTTCGCCGGTGAGCGGCGTGGTGACGAGTGTAGAACGTGGTGCTCGTCGTAAGGTATTGAACATCGTAGTAGAAGCTGCTGCAGAGCAGGACTATGAAGATTTTGGGAAAAAGAATGTTGCTTCGATGGATGCTGAAGCTGTGAAATCCGCTCTGTTAGAAGCCGGACTTTTCGCGTTTATCAAACAGCGTCCTTATGACATCATTGCAGATCCGACGGTAACCCCGAAAGGAATCTTCATCTCCGCATTCGATACCAATCCATTGGCTCCGGATTTCGAGTTCGCCCTCAAAGGCGAAGAAGCAAACTTCCAGACAGGGCTTGATGCTCTTGCCAAACTGGCAAAAACCTACCTGAACATCAGTGTGAAACAGAACGCTGCTGCACTGACACAGGCTAAGAACGTTACAATCACCGCATTCGACGGACCGAACCCTGCAGGTAATGTAGGCGTTCAGATCAACCACCTCGACCCCGTATCCAAGGGCGAAACGGTATGGACTATTGATCCGCAAGCCGTAATCTTCATCGGTCGCCTCTTCAATACAGGCCATGTAGATTTCACCCGTACAGTAGCTGTGACAGGTTCCGAAGTGTTGAAACCTGCATACTGCAAACTACAGGTAGGCGCATTGCTCACCAACGTGTTTGCCGGCAATGTAACAAAAGACAAAGATTTACGCTACATCAGCGGTAACGTGCTGACAGGAAAGCAAGTATCCCCGAACGGATTCTTGGGCGCATTCCATAGCCAACTGACTGTTATCCCCGAAGGTGACGACATTCACGAAATGCTTGGATGGATCATGCCGCGTTTCAACCAGTTCAGTGCCAATCGTTCTTATTTCAGCTGGTTGATGGGTAAGAAGGAATATACGTTGGATGCCCGTATCAAAGGTGGCGAACGTCACATGATTATGTCGGGTGAATACGATAGAGTATTCCCAATGGACATTCTACCCGAATATCTGATTAAAGCAATTATCGCCGGTGACATCGACCGTATGGAAGCACTCGGCATCTATGAAGTAGCTCCCGAAGACTTCGCCCTTTGCGAATTCGTCTGCTCTTCAAAGATGGAACTGCAACGCATCGTTCGTGTCGGACTCGATATGCTCCGTTCAGAAATGGCGTAATCGAATAAGAGATTAAATAATAAAAATTAAAATAAGCGATAGTTGAAATCTTGCGAAACGGCTCTCTGTGGATACAGCATAAACCCAGCACAGCCAATTTTCAACTCTCAACTTTCAATTTTCAATTAAATAAATGAAAGCGTTAAGAAATTATCTCGATAAGATAAAGCCGAACTTTGAGGAGGGCGGCAAATTCCACGCATTCCAGTCGGTATTTGACGGCTTCGAAACATTCCTGTTCGTGCCTAGCAAGACTGCGAAAACGGGAACGCACATACATGACGCAATCGATAGCAAGCGCATCATGTCGATTGTGGTTATTTCGTTAATACCGGCTTTGCTGTTCGGTATGTACAACGTAGGTTACCAGCATTTCACTCATACAGGTGCTACTGGCAGCTTCATCGAAATGTTTATCTACGGATTCCTGGCAGTACTGCCTAAAATAATCGTATCATACGTAGTAGGTCTTGGCATTGAGTTCGTCGTAGCTCAATGGAAGAAAGAAGAAATCCAGGAAGGATTCCTTGTTTCCGGTATCCTGATCCCGATGATCGTTCCGGTAGACTGTCCGCTGTGGATTCTTGCCGTAGCTACTGCATTCTCTGTTATCTTCGCAAAAGAAGTATTCGGTGGTACAGGTATGAACGTATTCAACGTTGCGTTGATTACTCGTGCATTCCTGTTCTTCGCATACCCGACCAAGATGTCCGGTGATGCCGTTTGGGTGTCAGGCGACAGCATCTTCGGTTTAGGACAAAGCGTAGACGGACTCACCGTTGCCACTCCACTGGGACAGGCTGCTACAACAGGTAGTGTTCCTGCGTTCAACATGGATATGATCACAGGTCTGATTCCGGGTTCTATTGGTGAAACCAGCGTAATCGCTATCCTGATTGGTGCCGTTATCTTGCTTTGGACAGGTGTTGCAAGCTGGAAGACAATGATTTCCGTATTCGTCGGTGGCGCATTCATGGCATGGGTATTCAACTCAATCGGCATGGAAAACAACACAATGGCTCAAATGCCTTGGTACGAACACCTCGTTCTCGGTGGTTTCTGTTTCGGTGCTGTATTTATGGCTACTGACCCTGTGACTTCCGCACGTACAGAAAGAGGTAAATATATCTTTGGATTCCTGATCGGTGTGATGGCTATCGTTATCCGCGTATTGAATCCGGGTTATCCGGAAGGTATGATGCTTGCCATCCTGCTGATGAACATCTTCGCTCCGCTGATTGACTACTGTGTAGTACAAAGTAATATCAGCCGTCGCGAGAAACGCACTATCAAGTCTAACCAATAAATACCGAAAGAAAATGAATACGAATAGTAATAGTTATACTATCATTTATGCTTCGGTAATGGTTATTATCGTAGCATTCCTGCTGGCATTCGTTAGTTCTTCACTGAAATCTACACAAGACAAGAATGTGCAGTTGGACACTAAGAAACAAATCCTCGCTGCATTGAACATTAAGAATGTGGAAGATGCGGATGCTGAATATCAGAAATATGTGAAAGGGGATATGCTGATGAACGTAGACGGTACGCTGACCGAAAATACGGGCGAATTTGCTACCAACTACGAGAAAGAAGCAAAAGAACAACAACGTCTGCACGTGTTTGTATGCGAAGTGGACGGTCAGACTAAATATGTAGTTCCTGTTTACGGTGCCGGTCTTTGGGGCGCTATCTGGGGATACGTTGCACTGAACGAAGATAAAGATACCGTTTACGGTACTTACTTCTCACACGCTAGTGAAACTCCGGGTCTGGGTGCTGAAATTGCAACCGACCATTTCCAAAATGAATTTGTAGGTAAGAAGACTTTGGAAAATGGAGCTATCACTTTGGGAGTCGTAAAAAATGGCAAGGTAGAGAAACCTGATTACCAAGTGGATGGTATCTCCGGTGGTACAATCACTTCAGTAGGTGTAGATGCCATGTTGAAGTCTTGCCTGAATAGTTACTTGAGTTTTTTAACTAAATAATAAGGAGGAGAAAGATAGAATATGGGACAACTGTTTTCAAAGAGAAATAAAGAAGTATTCTCTGCTCCGTTGGGAATTGATAACCCGGTAACCGTACAGGTGCTCGGTATCTGTTCTGCACTTGCTGTTACTGCAAAACTGGAGCCTGCTATTGTAATGGGACTTTCGGTAACAGTGATTACTGCATTTGCTAACGTCGTTATTTCATTGTTGCGCAAAACCATTCCTAACCGTATCCGTATCATCGTTCAGTTGGTAGTGGTAGCCGCTCTGGTAACTATTGTAAGTGAAATTTTGAAAGCGTATGCTTATGATGTAAGTGTTCAGCTTTCTGTATATGTAGGTTTGATTATCACCAACTGTATCCTGATGGGACGTCTGGAAGCATTTGCCATGCAGAATGGTCCTTGGGAGTCCTTCCTTGATGGTCTGGGCAACGGTTTGGGATATGCCAAGATTTTGATTATCGTTGCTTTCTTCCGCGAACTGCTTGGATCGGGAACATTGCTCGGTTTCAATATCCTGAACTACGAACCTATCCAGAATATCGGATACGTAAATAACGGTTTGATGTTGATGCCACCGATGGCATTGATTATCGTAGCTTGCATTATATGGTATCAACGTGCACGTCACAAAGAACTGCAAGAAGAAAGTAATTAATTATTTCTGATTTCTGAATTATGATTTATGTTTAGCCTTATAATCATAGTCGCATGATAAGTCTGCTGAATCATAAATTATAAATCATAAATCATAAATCAAAAAGAATTATGGAACATTTATTAAGTTTATTCGTCCGCTCTATCTTTGTGGACAACATGATATTCGCATTCTTCCTGGGTATGTGTTCATACTTGGCTGTTTCGAAGAATGTGAAGACTGCCGTAGGGCTGGGTATTGCGGTAACTTTTGTGTTACTGGTGACACTTCCGGTCAACTATCTGTTGCAAACCAAGGTGCTAGCTGCCAATGCTATTGTTGAAGGTGTTGATCTTAGCTTCTTGAGTTTTATTCTTTTCATTGCCGTTATTGCCGGTATTGTGCAACTGGTGGAGATGGTGGTAGAACGTTTCAGCCCCTCGCTGTACGCTTCGCTGGGTATCTTCCTGCCGTTGATTGCTGTTAACTGTGCCATCATGGGTGCCTCTCTGTTCATGCAACAACGTATCAACCTTGGTCCGAGCGACCCGAAATATATCGGTGATGTATGGGATGCTCTTTCTTATGCATTAGGTTCCGGTATCGGTTGGTTGCTCGCTATCGTAGGTCTGGCTGCTATCCGCGAGAAAATGGCTTACTCTGACGTGCCTGCTCCGTTGAAGGGCTTGGGTATCACATTTATCACAGTAGGTCTGATGGCAATCGCATTTATGTGTTTCTCTGGTTTGAACATCTAAAAAGAAAGGAATAAGACAATGGATATGAATTTAATATTAGCGAGCATTGGGGTATTCCTTGTGGTTATTCTGTTGCTTGTTGTTATCTTGCTGGTTGCCAAAAATTTCCTGGTGCCATCAGGAAACGTGAAACTGACAATCAATGGCGAAAAGGAATTGGAAGTTGCTTCCGGTTCTACTTTGCTTAATACTCTGTCTGTAAACGGAATATTCCTGTCATCCGCATGTGGTGGTAAGGGATCTTGCGGGCAATGTAAATGCCAGGTGCTTGAAGGTGGTGGTGAAATTCTGCCTTCTGAAGTTCCTCACTTCAGCCGTAAACAGCAGCAAGACCACTGGCGTCTGGGTTGTCAGGTAAAAGTGAAGGGGGATATGGCTATCAAAATTGATGAATCTGTACTCGGTGTGAAAGAGTGGGAGTGCGAAGTAATCTCCAACAAGAACGTGGCTACATTTATCAAAGAGTTCATCGTTGCTCTGCCTAAAGGCGAACACATGGACTTTATCCCGGGTTCTTATGCGCAGATTAAGATTCCTAAATTCTCAATGGACTATGACAAGGACATCGATAAGAGCTTGATTGGTGATGAATATCTTCCTGCATGGGAGAAATTCGGTTTGCTGGGTCTGAAGTGTAAGAACGACGAGGAAACAATCCGTGCTTACTCTATGGCCAACTATCCTGCCGAAGGTGACCGTATCATGTTGACAGTACGTATCGCTACTCCGCCGTTCAAACCGAAAGAACAAGGTCCTGGATTTATGGATGTAATGCCGGGTATCGCTTCTTCTTATATCTTTACCCTGAAACCGGGTGACAAGGTAATAATGAGTGGTCCTTACGGAGACTTCCACCCAATCTTCGATTCTAAGAAGGAAATGATGTGGATTGGTGGTGGTGCCGGTATGGCTCCGTTGCGTGCGCAAATCATGCACTTGACCAAGACATTGCATACTACTGACCGTAAGATGTCTTACTTCTACGGTGCCCGTGCGCTGAACGAAGTGTTCTATCTGGAAGATTTCCTGCAAATCGAAAAGGACTTCCCGAATTTCACTTTCCATTTGGCTCTCGACCGTCCGGACCCTGCTGCTGATGCTGCAGGCGTGAAGTACACTCCGGGATTCGTTCACAACGTAATTTACGAAACTTACCTGAAGAATCACGAAGCTCCTGAAGATATTGAATACTACATGTGTGGTCCTGGTCCGATGTCGAAAGCTGTTGAGAAGATGCTCGACGATCTTGGCGTTCCGGCACAGAACCTGATGTTCGACAACTTCGGAGGATAATTCGCAGAAGAGAACAAACCGGTCGGAACAATGACCGGAAAGGTTACATAAACACAGAGCGGGAAATCTGAAAAGCAGTAATGCTTCTTCGATTTCCCGCTTTTTTTTACTATTATCTCATAATGTCTTTCCGTTATGGTTTGTATCTATTTTATGTCTGTTTTAAAGATAGTTCTCCTTTTTTATCCGTACTTATCTATTATATTCGTATATTTGGCTACACAATAGAATTATTAAAGTACAATAGGTTATGGAATATCATCGTATATCTTTTATTCACAATGATACAGAGTATTCATTTGTCAAAGCTATGAGTTCAAGTTTAACGGGATATGCCTTGGTGACAGCTTGTAGGGCAGAAGTAACCATTTACATGAAAGAGAATAATCTGAAAGGTTATTATATATTGACCGGCATGGCTAAAGTTTGATTGCATTTTTATCTCCGTACTCTTTCCTTTTTGTATCTTTGCCCCCATGTTAGAGAAAAATGAAATTATACAGTCGGCTCTCCGCAATTTGAAGATTGAGGAGCTGAATCCGATGCAGGAAGCATCACTTGAACAAGCTACCGGAAGAAAAGACGTTATACTGTTGTCACCGACAGGATCGGGCAAGACGCTGGCCTATCTGTTACCTTTACTCCTTACTCTAAAACCGAACGATGACAGCGTGCAGGTTTTGATTCTCGTTCCTTCGCGTGAGCTGGCCTTACAGATAGATTCTGTATTCAAAGCAATGGGGACTTCCTGGAAAACCTGCTGTTGTTACGGTGGGCATCCTATCGCCGAAGAAAAGAAAAGTATATTGGGCAATCATCCTGCTATCATCATTGGTACTCCGGGACGTATCACCGACCATCTGTCTAAAGGAAATTTCAATCCCGAAACCATTGAAACTTTAATTATCGACGAGTTCGACAAATCGTTGGAGTTTGGTTTCCACGATGAAATGGCAGAGATTATCACCCAGCTTCCGGGATTAAAAAAACGTATGTTGCTTTCAGCTACCGATGCGGCAGAGATTCCCGAATTTACAGGATTGAACCGCACAGTTAAGTTGAACTTCCTTTCGGACGATTCTGAAGAACAAGAGTCGCGCTTGAAATTGATGAAGGTGCTTTCGCCTTCCAAAGATAAGATTGATACTTTATATAACCTGCTTTGTACATTGGGGAGCGCTTCGAGCATCGTGTTTTGTAATCATCGGGATGCGGTGGACCGTGTACATCAGTTATTGGCGGATAAAAAACTACTCGCAGAACGTTTTCATGGTGGTATGGAACAGCCGGACCGTGAACGTGCGCTTTACAAGTTCCGTAATGGCAGTTGTCATGTATTGATTTCTACCGATCTGGCTGCCCGTGGACTGGATATTCCGGAAGTCGGACATATCATCCATTATCATTTGCCGGTCAATGAAGAAGCCTTTACGCACCGCAACGGACGAACAGCACGTTGGGATGCGACCGGAACGTCTTATCTGATTCTTCATGCCGAAGAGAAACTTCCTTCTTATATTCTGGAAGAAATGGAGATAGTAGTGTTGCCTGAAAACCCTCCCCGGCCTCCGAAATCGGTCTGGGCTACCATTTATATAGGTAAAGGAAAAAAGGAGAAACTTAGCCGGATAGATATTGCCGGATTCTTATATAAAAAAGGAAATCTGACTCGCGAAGATGTCGGAGCGATTGATGTCAAAGAACATTATGCTTTCGTTGCCGTTCGCCGAGCTAAGGTGAAGCAACTCCTGAATCTGATTCAAGGAGAGAAAATAAAAGGAATGAAGACTATTATTGAGGAAGCGAAGTAAAACTCTTTTTTTGTAATATAGAACTCTTAAAGTCCTCTTTTATTATTTACAATCGTCCCTATGTTCACTAGTCATTGAGCATAGGGATGATTACATTATTTCCAAAGATGTTTTACTTTTCACTTCATTTCCCTGTTAATCTAAGCTGAATTCACTGTTGTAGTTTATAAATATTCATTTTTATTGCATTAATCTTTTGTTTTATCATCAATATCTCCGGTTCTATTTCAATCTCGACTTTTATCCCATACTTGACATCTATAGATAACAATATGGTGTATATATCCTGTATAAACCAATAAAAAGAAAGGAAAATCTGCTTTAAAACAGTATTTTTATAAGGAAAGATTTGTGCGATGGGAATAAATTCGTAAATTCGCAAGGTCAAAAGACAAAAGTAACGAAATTGTTAAACCAAAAACAAACTTCAAATGAAAAAGCATAATTTCAATGCAGGACCTTCCATTCTTCCGCGTGAGGTGATAGAGGATACAGCGAAGGCTATTTTAGATTTCAACGGCTCTGGTCTCTCTTTGATGGAAATCAGCCACCGTGCCAAAGACTTCCAACCTGTGGTTGACGAAGCAGAGGCATTATTCAAGGAATTACTCAATATTCCCGAAGGCTATTCGGTACTGTTCCTGGGTGGAGGTGCTAGTATGGAGTTCTGCATGGTTCCTTATAACTTCCTGGAAAAAAAAGCTGCTTACCTGAACACTGGTGTGTGGGCTAAGAAAGCAATGAAAGAAGCTAAAGGGTTTGGTGAAGTTGTAGAAGTTGCTTCCTCTGCTGAAGCTACATATACTTATATCCCAAAAGATTACACAATCCCGACAGACGCAGATTATTTTCACATCACTACTAACAACACGATTTACGGTACAGAATTGAAGAAAGACCTCGATTCTCCGGTTCCGATGGTTGCCGATATGTCTTCTGATATTTTCTCACGTCCGATCGACGTTTCTAAATATATCTGTATTTATGGTGGTGCACAAAAGAATCTGGCTCCTGCAGGTGTTACATTCGTTATTGTTAAGAATGATGCTGTAGGTAAGGTTTCTCGTTACATTCCGTCAATGCTGAATTATCAGACACACATTGATAATGGTTCTATGTTCAATACTCCTCCGGTAGTGCCCATCTATGCTGCATTGCTGAACCTTCGTTGGATCAAAGCACAAGGTGGTGTGAAAGAAATGGAACGTCGTGCCATTGAAAAAGCGGATATGTTGTATGCTGAAATCGACCGCAACAAAATGTTCGTGGGTACTGCTGCCAAAGAAGACCGTTCACGCATGAACATCTGTTTCGTGATGGCTCCCGAATACAAAGACCTTGAAGCTGACTTTTTGAAGTTTGCCACTGAAAGAGGTATGGTAGGTATCAAAGGACATCGTTCTGTGGGTGGTTTCCGTGCATCTTGCTACAATGCTTTACCGAAAGAAAGCGTACAAGCTTTGATTGACTGCATGCAGGAATTTGAAAAACTTCATTAATATATTATTTTCACCACAGATTACACGAATTAGCACAGATTCCTAAATTCTATAATCTGTGAAAATTTGCGTAATCTGTGGTGAGTCTTTATAAATAGAATTAAATTATGAAAGTACTTGTAGCTACAGAAAAACCGTTTGCTAAAGTTGCAGTAGACGGTATCCGTAAAGAAATAGAAGCAGCTGGATTCGAGCTTGCTTTACTTGAGAAATATACAGATAAGGCTCAATTGCTGGATGCAGTGAAAGATGCTAATGCTATCATTATCCGTAGTGATATTATTGATGCAGAGGTGCTTGATGCTGCCAAAGAATTGAAAATCGTAGTACGTGCCGGTGCGGGATATGACAACGTTGACCTGGCTGCTGCCACTGCTCACAACGTATGTGTGATGAACACTCCGGGACAAAACTCTAATGCTGTTGCCGAACTTGCTTTGGGTATGATGGTATATGCTGTCCGTAACTTCTATAACGGAACTTCCGGTACAGAATTGATGGGCAAAAAACTGGGTATTCATGCTTATGGAAACGTAGGTCGTAATGTAGCCCGTGTTGCCAAAGGTTTCGGAATGGAAGTGTATGCTTACGACGCATTCTGCCCGAAAGAAGTAATCGAAAAAGATGGTGTGAAAGCACTTGATTCGGCAGAAGAACTGTATAAGACTTGTCAGGTGGTATCTCTTCATATACCGGCAACTGCCGAAACGAAAAATTCTATCAATTATGCTTTGTTGAAAGATATGCCGAAAGGTGCTATGTTGGTAAACACTGCCCGTAAGGAAGTTATCAACGAAGCAGAACTGATTAAATTGATGGAAGAGCGTGCAGACTTCAAATATATCACAGATATTATGCCTGTTGCTAACGCAGAATTTGCAGAGAAATTTGCCGGACGTTATTTCTCAACTCCAAAGAAGATGGGTGCTCAAACTGCTGAAGCAAATATCAATGCCGGTATTGCTGCCGCTCAACAAATTGTAGGCTTCCTGAAAGATGGTTGCGAGAAATTTAGAGTAAACAAATAAGATTCTTTTAGAAATAAGTAGTATATTTGAGCCACAGATTTTCAATAAGTCTGTGGCTTTAATTTTTTACATATAAAATACTAATATCATGGCAATAATTAAACCTTTCAAGGGTATTCGTCCTCCGCAAGACCTCGTAGAACAGGTCGCTTCACGTCCTTATGATGTATTGAATTCAGAAGAAGCCCGCGCAGAAGCGGAAGGTAACGAAAAGTCTCTTTATCATATTATTAAACCGGAAATAGATTTCCCTGTCGGTACGGACGAACACGACGAACAAGTGTATGCTAAAGCTGCCGAGAATTTCCAACTGTTCCAGGACAAAGGTTGGTTGGTGCAGGATAATAAGGAAAATTATTATATCTATGCCCAAACGATGAACGGGAAAACACAATACGGATTGGTAGTTGGTGCATACGTTCCCGATTATATGAATGGGATTATCAAAAAACATGAGCTTACCCGTCGTGACAAGGAAGAAGACCGTATGAAGCATGTCCGTGTGAACAACGCTAACATTGAGCCTGTTTTCTTTGCTTATCCGGATAATGAGAAGTTGGATGTTATTATCAAGAAGTATACGGCAAACAAGCCTGTTTATGACTTCATCGCTCCGGGGGATGGTTTTGGACATACTTTCTGGATTGTCGATCAAGATGAGGATATTGCTGCTATTACTGCCGAATTTGCTAAGATGCCGGCTCTTTATATTGCCGACGGACATCACCGTTCTGCCGCTGCTGCACTAGTGGGAGCAGAGAAAGCAAAGCAAAATCCGAATCATCGGGGTGATGAAGAATATAATTACTTCATGGCTGTTTGCTTCCCTGCAAACCAGCTAACCATCATCGACTATAATCGTGTAGTGAAAGATCTCAATGGTTTGACTCCCGAGCAATTCCTGGCTGCACTTGATAAAAACTTTATAGTAGAAGAGAAGGGTGCGGATATCTATAAACCATCCGGCTTACATAACTTCTCACTCTATCTGGGTGGTAAATGGTACAGTCTGACAGCCAAGACAGGTACATACAATGATAACGACCCTATTGGCGTGCTTGATGTTACCATTTCTTCCAACCTGATTTTGGATGAAATTTTGGGTATAAAGGATTTGCGTTCGGACAAGCGTATTGATTTTGTGGGCGGCATCCGTGGATTGGGAGAACTCAAGAAGCGTGTGGATAGCGGTGAAATGAAAGTGGCTCTGGCTCTTTATCCTGTATCTATGAAACAATTGATGGATATTGCAGATACAGGTAATATCATGCCACCGAAGACAACTTGGTTTGAACCTAAACTTCGTTCGGGGTTGGTAATTCATAAATTGGATTAGGAAATTCTATCGGATGATGCAAAAAAGACGTTGCTGATGTAAGTTATATCAATAAATGTAACACTCGATTAAGATAAAAAAATAGTGACGGTATATGCCCGGGATAGTGACGGTATCCTTGTGGTATACCGTCACTATTTTTATTGGATAGCGTCACTATCTTGTAGATGATAATCTGCCAACAAAGATTTTTATATTCCCAGCTACATCTCATCGATAAGTGGAACATTAATATTTCCAAACGATAGATTGACTTTTCTTATTAAAGCCGTATCTTTGCAGCATGACTGCTGAAGATACTTATAAAACCATCATTGAACCTTCCGAAGGTATTTATACGGAAAAACGAAGCAAGTTCATTGCTATAGCCCTTCCTGTGCGTACTCTCGATGAGATAAAAATACATCTTGAAACGTATCAGAAAAAGTATTATGATGCACGACACGTATGTTATGCCTATATGTTGGGAGCTGCACGAAAGGATTTTCGTGCCAATGACAATGGAGAACCTTCCGGAACAGCGGGAAAACCCATTCTCGGACAGATAAATTCAAATGAACTGACGGATATCCTGATTATAGTAGTCCGTTATTTTGGAGGAATCAAGTTAGGGACAAGCGGATTGATCGTGGCTTACAAGGCTGCCGCTGCTGAAGCTATTGCTGCCGCTACAATTATAGAAAAGACAGTAGATGAAGACGTGACGGTAATGTTTGAATATCCTTTCATGAATGACGTGATGCGCATTGTGAAAGAGGAGGAACCGGAAATTCTCAATCAGTCGTATGACATGGATTGTAGTATGACGTTACGTATTCGTCGTTCGATGATGCCTAAATTGCGTGCTCGTTTGGAAAAGGTGGAGACAGCTCGGATTCTTGATGAGGAGAATGTATTGTAAATAAGATATTTAAAATATTGCATGAGAAATAAATATCATATAATTTTCAATTTGTTTTTAAGCTTCTTTGCTTTGATAAGCGTTCAGACGCAAGCACAAGCACAGGAGACTCAAAAGCTCGCTCCTAATAATATCCCTGTTCCGTGGTATTCGCAGAAAATCACAGGATGTCCTTACTCGCATTGCTCTCTGGCTTCTTCGTTAATGGTCTTTGACTACTTTAAAGGCATGACGACTGATACACAACGTACAGCCCAGGATGCAGAAAAGAAACTGATTGAGTATCAACGTAACTACTTTCTGAAAAAACGTGCCCCTTTCCGTCGTCGTACATCGATAGGGCAGGGAGGATACTATTCTTTTGAAATTGATTCTTTGACACGTTATTATGAAAATATGATAAGTGCCGAACATTTTCAGCAGAAAGATTACCGGGTATTGAAAGATTATATTGATCGTGGTATACCTGTGCTTGTGAATGTGAGATATACAGGAGCAGTTCGTGGTTTGCGTCCCGGTCCGAGAGGGCACTGGATGGTGCTTCGTGGCATTGACGATAAACATGTGTGGGTAAATGACCCCGGACGTTCGCCGGAGATGCGGAGTAAAGGAGAAAATATCTGCTATCCAATAAAGAAACAGCCGGGCAATCCTTCCTATTTTGATGGTTGCTGGACGGGACGATTTATCATAGTCACTCCTAAAGAATGGATTCGAAACTCCCTGTTTGCACAAGTAGGCAAGCTTCCTCCTTTGGAGGAAGTAACTCATATAGTACCTCCTGTTGCGTTGCCTGTAACCTTACCGCAGGTTATTAATCAGTAAGCAATTCATTGTGAAGATAGAAATTTCTTAGTGAAATTAGGATAAAAAGAACATTAGTAAAATAAAGAAGAACAAAGATATATGGCATTCGAAGCAACCAAAAAAGAATGGTGCGAACTCTATTCTTTCTTTCGTCTCCTGACAGACGGAAAAGTAGTGCTAGGCACAGCAGACGCAAAGGCGGGAGAAACATCTTGGCCTATTGCAATGATTCAACGGGAAGAACATGATGGAACACGTCAATATTATATTGAGGAAGATACGATTCGTATAGAAGCAGAGAGCGGAACTAAATCCATGCCTCGCGAAGACTTTGGTATTGTAGCTGATTTGATATTACGGGCTGTGAAATCTTCTTCGGAAGATGACGTAACCTCTCCGGAAGGAGTAGAAGAGTTTTTAGACGAAGCAGCCATTTTCGATTTGGAAGCAAAAACAGAAGATCGTACTGATTTCTCCATTGCATTTTGGCATCCGGAAGCTCCGTTGAGAGGTTTTAATGTTCGTTCACGTTTGGGTGTAATGAATCCGTTACTGGACGGAGGACGTGCTGCAAATCTAAAACTGGAACAGAGTGGAGTCAAATTTGCCACTCCCACAGTGAATAAAATCAATGCTTTGCCTGAATCTCCCAATGAGGTTGCCGAGCGAATGATGATGATCGAACGATTGGGCGGTGTACTTAAATATTCTGATGTAGCCGACCGGGTATTCCGTAGCAATCTTCTGATGATTGACCTGCATTTTCCACGTGTCTTGACAGAAATGGTTCGTATTATGCATTTGGATGGTATCTCTCGCATTAGTGAGCTGACGGAAGTTATCAAACAAATGAATCCGTTAAAGATTAAAGATGAACTGATAAACAAGCATAAGTTTTATGAGTTTAAGATGAAGCAGTTCTTGATGGCATTAGCTTTAGGTATGCGTCCCGCAAAGATTTATAATGGATTGGATTCGGCTGTGGAAGGTATTCTGTTAGTGGGCGGAAGTGGAGAGGTGCTCTGTTATCATAAATCAGAAAAGCAAGTAATGGAAGACTTTTTGTTTCAAAATACCCGTTTGGAAAAAGGATCTTTGGAGAAGGATAAATACGGATTTTTGGAAAGAGAGAATGGAGTCTATTATTTCAAACTGAATGCAAAGATTGGGCTAGTTAAAAGGTAAATGATAAATTAGAATTCTGTGGTGAAATTTTGATTCGATATATATAAAAAACTTGTTATTCATGAAAACGAATGAAGTTTTAGAGAACATTAAAGCACGTCGTAGTGTACGGGCTTATACTAGTCAGCAAGTTTCAGAAGAAGATTTGCAGGCTATTCTGGAAGCTGCAACTTATGCACCCAGTGGAATGCATTTGGAAACATGGCACTTTACTGCTATTCAAAATGTAGATAAATTGACAGAACTGAATGAACGCATTAAAGGAGCTTTTGCAAAAAGCGATGATTCCCGTTTGCAAGAGCGTGGACATAGCAAGACCTATTGTTGTTATTATCATGCTCCGACTTTGGTGATTGTATCCAATGAACCTACACAATGGTGGGCTGGTATGGATTGTGCTTGTGCAATAGAAAATATGTTTCTGGCTGCCCATTCTTTAGGAATCGGCTCTTGCTGGATCAACCAGTTGGGCACAACGTGTGATGATCCTGAAGTTCGTGAATATATTACCTCTTTAGGTGTTCCTGCCAATCATAAAGTCTATGGTTGCGTGGCTTTGGGGTATGCTGATTCGAAGATTCCAATGAAAGAGAAAAAGGTGAAGGCTGATACGGTAACGATTGTCAAGTAGAAAAAATATTCAGAATTGTAGTTGGATTTACATTCCATATCACAAAATATGAGCCTTGGGGATAATTGATGCATCTCTAGGGCTTTTGTTTATTCAGTCCTGGGCTGATAAAAATAATCCCGGGGCTTACATTCATTGAGCCCCGGGATTATTTCTTATTGAGATGCTTCTAAAAATCTTTTCTAATGAATTGATTTCTACAATAAATCACCTTTATTCAAAAGTGCCATAACGAGTTGGTAGTAACTTACGGTCGCCCAATGTATTATCTACACGAGCTACATTGATCCAGAATTTGTTATCACGTACACTTTCTATCGGATAAGCCGCTTTCTCGCGTGTGTACGAATGTTCCCAACGATCACTAACAATCTCGTATTCCGGATGCGGAGCATTAATCAACACATTATCATCCTTATCAGCTTCGCCATTCTTCACTTCCTGAATCTCCTTCCAGATATTCAGCATGACATCTACGAAATTGTCCAGTTCTGCCAAACTCTCGCTTTCTGTCGGTTCAATCATCAATGTACCGTGAACAGGGAAGGAGAGGGTAGGAGCATGATAACCATAATCCATCAGACGTTTGGCAATATCATTTTCCGAGATGCCTGCTTCTTCATGTACTTTCCGACACTCCAGAATCATTTCGTGTCCTACGAAACCATTGGCTCCCCGATAGACAACTCCATACGTATCTTTCAGACAAGCAGCCAGATAATTAGCATTCAGGATGGCGATCTTAGTTGCCTGCGTCAATCCCTCTGCACCCATCATGCGGATATATCCATACGTGATAGGCAAAATACCTGCACTACCGAATGGGGCAGCTGATACTTGATTCTGCGAATTGCCGAAGATTCCATGTCCGGGAAGGAAAGGAACCAGATGTTCGGCCACACAGATAGGACCTACTCCCGGACCTCCGCCACCATGAGGGGAAGCGAATGTTTTATGAAGATTCAAGTGGCAGACATCCGCACCGATGAATCCCGGATTGGTCAATCCCACTTGGGCATTCATATTGGCTCCATCCATATATACTTGTGCGCCACAGGCATGAATGATGTCGCAAATTTCCTTTATTTCTGTTTCGAAGATACCATGTGTAGAAGGATAAGTAATCATCAGCGCTGCCAATTCATCTCTATTTTCTTCAGCCTTGGCACGTAGGTCATCCATTTCTACATTTCCTTGTTCGTCACAGGCACAGGTGACGGTCACAAATCCAGCCTGTATAGCTGACGCAGGATTTGTTCCGTGAGCCGAAGCTGGAATCAGGACTTTGTTCCGATGTCCCTGACCGATACTTTCGAGATAAGCACGGATTACACGAAGCCCTGCATATTCTCCCGCAGCACCCGAATTGGGTTGCAGACTCACCCCTGAAAATCCGGTGATAACTTTCAGATCTTCACTTAAATTCTTAATTAATTCCCGATATCCTTCTGCCTGATCTTCCGGAACCAGCGGGTGCATACCCATAAATTCGGGACGACTTAAAGGCAACATTTCCGCAGCTGCATTCAGCTTCATGGTGCATGAACCGAGAGAAATCATCGATTGTGCAAGCGAAATATCTTTGCGATCCAAACGTTTGATATAACGCATCATCTCTGTTTCCGTGTGATATTTGCTGAATACTTCGTGCGTCAGGAAAGGAGTTGTCCGTTTCAAAGCCTTGTCGATATTGCTTTTTTCTGGGATATCGTCTACCTTCTGATAGTCTTTTCCGGCAGCGATGGCAAAGATAGAGAGCAATACATTGGCAGCTGCCACATCTGTTGTTTCATCAATACTGAAACCGACATCACCATTTTCATAATAACGCAGATTTACTTCTTTACTAAGCGCTATGGTACGGATTTGTTGTGCCGAAACGTGTTCGGGCAACTCAAAACGTAAGGTGTCAAAATATTGAACGTTGACTTGTGTGTATCCACATTTCTTCAGTTGCTTTTCAAGAAATACAGTGATACTGTGGATGCGCGACGCAATTGTAGTGATACCCTCCTGACCGTGATAAACAGCGTAAAAGCCTGCCATAGTAGCTAATAATGCCTGTGCGGTACAGATATTTGAAGTTGCTTTTTCCCGTTTGATATGCTGTTCACGTGTCTGCAAAGCCATCCGGTAGCAAAGTTTGCCATATTTATCTTTAGACCATCCGATGATTCGTCCCGGCATATTCCGTTTGTATTCGTCTCTGGTAGCAAAGAAAGCAGCCGACGGACCACCATAGAACATTGGAGTACCCAAACGTTGTGTAGTTCCGAATACAATATCTGCTCCCCATTCTCCCGGAGGAGTCAGCAGGGCAAGACTCAAAATATCGGCGGCGACAGCTACCTTGCAATCTGCGGCATGAGCTTTTTCTGTAAATTCGGAATAATCCTCTGCGTTTCCATTCGAGTTTGGATATTGTAGAACGCAGGCAAACACTTCCGGTGAAGGTTCAAAATCCTTATATTTACCTACACGCAGTTCGATGCCTTGCGGCACGGCGCGTGTAGTCATAACAGCCAATGTTTGTGGGAAAATATTCTCGTCTACAAAGACTACGTTCGCATTGGCTTTCTGTTGCGCACGGGAGCGGATGGCATACATCATGCTTACGGCTTCGGCAGCGGCAGTTGCTTCGTCCAGAAGTGAACAGTTGGCAAGTGGCATGGCAGTAAGGTCGCACACGGCTGTCTGAAAATTCATCAACGCTTCCAGGCGTCCTTGCGACACTTCTGTCTGATAAGGAGTGTAAGAAGTGTACCATACCGGGTTTTCGAATACATTCCGCTGGATAACAGCCGGGGTAATCGTGTTGTACCATCCCAAACCGATATACGTAGTATATAGTTTATTTTTATTTGCCAGTTCGGCGATATGTTTTCCAAATTCGTATTCCGTCAGTGGACTAGTCAATGCCAGCGGCTCTTTCAGCCGTATATTGGCGGGAATTGTTTTATCAATCAGTTCGTCCAGTGAGTTCACCCCAATTTTGCGGAGCATCAGGGCTGTGTCTTGTTCATTGATGCCGATGTGACGGCTAGCTAACAAATCGGTTTTCATGTCTTAATGATTTATGATTTATGATTTATGAATTATGAGTTCTGATTTATGCTTTCTTATGTTTTCCCGATTTATAAACCTCAATCAGCCGCAACACCTACTTCATCCGCACGGCAAATCATAAATCATAAATCAGAATTCATAACTCATTAAATCTTCTCTTATCTAAAAAATGGGTTTTCAGCTTTCTCCATTCCGATCGTCGTAGGAGCACCGTGTCCGGGGTAAACGACAGTTTCGTTGGGGAGAACAAACAGACGGCTGCAAATGTGCTCTATCAGTTCATCGAAGTTGCCTCCTGTGAGATCGGCACGACCGATGCTACCCTGAAACAGGACATCGCCGGAGAACATGCAGTTATCTTCCTTGCAATAGTACACCAAGCTACCGGGTGAATGTCCGGGCACGTGTATCGCTTCCAGTTTGGTATGTCCGAAAGTGATAATATCTCCGTCATGCAGGTATTTGCCCAGTGGTACAGGCTCTTCCTGCAACTGAAAACCAAACATTCTGCTTTGTTTCGGTGCTTCGTCAATCCAGTACTCATCCGCTTTGTTTGCTTCTGCCGATAATCCGAATTCTTTCAGCATGAACGGATTTCCGAAGATATGATCCAGGTGCAAATGAGTATTCAGCAGATGCTTTACATTCAGCTCATTGGTAAGAATGAACTTTTTCAGAGCCTGCTTTTCCTCTTCATAAAAACAGCCGGGATCGATTACGACTGCTTCTTTAGTGTCATCCCATAATACGTAGCAGTTTACGGGAAACATATTAAATTCAAATCTCTTTATTTTCATGGTTTCTTTATGATTTATCATCTATCAGAACATATAGTCTTATTTAAATCGGAACATATACCACTTTTTTGGTTTGAAAGAACTCTTCCTCGAAACTATCGCTCAAGTTATAAATGACCGTTTTATGCTTGAACGGCATCGTTTCATGCTCCAGTTCGCCACCTTTGAGACAGATCAGTCCGTTGGGTAATGCATTTTGTTGTTTTGAGGAGATATTCTTTTTGATAATCTTAATCAAATCCGCCAAAGGCATTACGGCACGGCTGACAACAAAGTCGAACGTTCGTTTCTCCTCTTCTGCGCGGGCATGGCGGAACGTTACATTTTTCAGTCCGATAGCATTTGCCACTTCGGTTGCTACCCGTACTTTTTTGCCGATACTGTCCACGAGGTGAAATGTTACTTCGGGAAATAAGATGGCTAAAGGAATACCGGGGAAACCTCCTCCTGTACCCAGGTCCATAATGCTGGTTCCGGGGCGAAATTGGATTGTTTTGGCAATGCCTAACGAATGGAGCACGTGATGCTCATATAAATTCTCGATGTCCTTGCGGGAGATTACGTTGATTTTAGAATTCCAGTCAATGTAGAGGTCGTATAGAGCTGCAAACTGTTTGCGCTGCTCTTCCGTCAGATCAGGAAAATATTTCAGTATGATTTCCACTGTTTGAGTTTTGAGTTATAAGTTTTGAATGATAGATGTGGATGAATATCCTATTCTGTCACACGGGAGTGATAACAATAGGATATTCATTGGTGTTCAGCTTTTTATGAATTTTAATTTTTCAGTTCTCCCAGAATTGGGTTACTGCCTAGTAAATGCTCCATCATAGAAAATGGGATTGTTACCTTTACAGGTCCCATAGAATAAGGAGTGATATCGTATACATTATAATAGAAGGTGATTCCTTCTTTGCTTAGATAGAAATTTTCTGTCGGAGCGATGTCCCCGGTGGAAGCATATCCCATGTCTTCCAATGCTTCGTGAGTGTTCACTTTGTTGTCCGCCATGAGCTGGTTCCAGATCAGGTCGGTCAATGCGTCTTTGTAGTCTCCGACAAAAATATCATCAAGACGGAGCGGGCGCATCAGGGTGAGGTCCATGTTCAGGAAAGTAGCCATGTAAATGCCATGTGCACCTCCGGTATATTCGTTGTAGTCGATACGATATACAAGCAGGTCTTTATCATACAGTTGTACGTGGCTCTCTATACCTTTATAATAAGAATACCAAGCTCCGATGGAAGATTCGTCTTCCTTGTCTTTCTCGTCCTCGGCATACATCGGTTCGAGGTCGCGGCGGTATTCGCTGATATAGTTCTCGGTATATTGCTTTACAACTTCTTCCGGCTTTTCGTCGATGTATTTATCACCGAAGCAGGCCGAAATGAAATAAGAATTCAAACTATCTTTCAGCATATCATCCGATGATTTTACCGGATAGGCAAAATTAATAATAATATTGCAGGCCGGTTTGGCTGTATCACTGAAGAGGTGTGCTGTCTCATTCACTTGAATGCTATCAAACTGTAACGCACCTGTGTTTTTGTTCATCTTGTCATGACAAGAAAACAAAAAGCCGCTTACCGAAAGTATAATTGCAAGCAGACTGACATATTGTTTTTTCATACCCGTTTTTTCTGTAAATTCAACATTTGTTTTATCATTCACTATTGACAAATATAGATGAAATTCGTGAATCGGGCTAATAAAAACAGAAAAAAATGCAGCTATTTATCCCCAAAAATGGGATTGGCGGATATTATCCGCCAATCAATGCTTGCAAACTTTAGTGATATCTACTGTGAATCCATCTTCAACAGGCATAAATTTCCCTTTCATTTTCAGAAATTCGATAAGGGTATCTACATCCATGTTTTCTGCCGAGCAAGCATAAAAACGTTGCTGTGAGCCAAACTTCTTAATGATTGCTTCCCGCAATGATGATTCCGAGTAGCTATTTCCTTCCATCATGTGGAGGACTTCATGAGCATGTAATTGTTCCATAATCTTTTTTCTGCAAAGATAGGGCAGAGATTGCTTGGAAACTGTAACATATGTGACAAAACTGCATAATATTCATTGAAAATTGAAAATAACCATTTCACTATGCGTTCCTATTCTGAAGGGTGGTCCCCAAAGAGACAATCCGGAAGATACATACACGTGACTGTTTCCCCATTGGCGATAACCGTGGCTTTGCTCGAAGATATAATCGGTCACCCAATTAATAGGCCATATTTGTCCGTGGTGTGTATGCCCACTGAATTGCAGGTCGATGCCGGCAGCTTCCGTTTTTTCCAAATCAAAAGGTTGATGATCCAATAAAATGATAGGTTTGCTTTTATCGATATTCACCATTAACTCTTGCAGGGAATGACGCTTGCGGTTATGACGGTCATCACGTCCTATCAGTTGTATGCCGTTGGGAAGTGTAACTACTGAATCGCGCAATAATTGTATTTGAGTGCTTTTAATATATCGGATACTTTCATCGATACCGCTAATGTATTCGTGATTGCCGAGAACCATATAGATACCCATAGGAGCTTTCAAGTTAGCTAATTCTTCCGCCATATTCTCTGTATAAAGAGGTACGACGCTATTATCAATCAAGTCACCACTAATCAGTATCAGGTCGGGATGCTGCGCATTTATCATTTCCACATATTTTTTTAATGCGGCTTTCCCTGTGCCATTTCCCAAGTGAACATCGCTGATTGCGACGATTTTAATTGCTTGGGGAGTATCTTCATATCGTTTATTGGTTAAAATGCTGACTACATTGGTTTCCGGGTGATGATAGTTATATACCCCACATCCCAGCAATCCCAACGTGAACACTAAAGACAGATAGAACCTATATTTGTAGACAACTTTGAATAATTTCAAGATATCAAACAAAAGCAAGAATAATGCCATGTATAGAGTAAATATCAACCAACTTGTTCCAATGGTGTACATTGAATGGGAGATAAAGACAGGCATCTCAAGGTTACGAGTTAGCATCGTGCCGAAAAAGGATAAAGCACATATCCAGAATAAAACGGTCAGGAATATTTTTACTCCGAGAGATTTAACTTTCAGAGCTTGCTTTGCTCTGATAAATATGTAGGCATTACCTGCCAGATAAAGAGTGATAATGATGAGTAAATATGTAAGCATAGCGTTTACTTAAAAATCAGAGAATTTATTGGGGCAAAGATAGGTTTTATTGTTGAGTAAAAAGAGTTAATAGTGCTGATATGACTCTAAAATAGCCAAATAAAGGAAAGAGAATGTGTCTGTATCGGATTGATTGAATCTTAATTACGAAAAATTATAGGAAAATCTGTTTTTATTCTTATCTTTGTCCTCTGAAATGAAAAAACTAGCCTACATAACAGCACTTATCCTTTCTCTCCTGATTATCTATTCAGGAGGCGGAGTCTCTATTGTGCGTTATTGCTGTGCCCGTTGTGAGACAGTGCAGAGTTGCTGTGATTCAGGCTGTCCGAAGTGTAAAAAGTCTCATACTTGCGATTCAAAGAAAAACTGCAAAGAAAAAGGTTGTACGGTTACGATTTATAAGCTCGACCTGATGAAACACTCTACGGAACTGACCGTATCAGTTTTGGCAGTCGATCTTTTATGTGAGCATTTCTGCTATCTGCTGACTCCGACCTATGCGGATAAACCGGTAGAATTTGATAGTCTGACCTCTCCGCCACCTCTCTGCTCGAGGCAGAAGCTGGCGTTATATTCCACCTACATTATTTAGCCACTATTTCTTTCTTATTTAATCCTTTGCTTTCAATAGAACATGAAAGTAAAGCAGCACTGAATGCAACTAAGTTGCATGAGAAATGAATTAATTTTGTATCTCGAAAGTAACTTTAGAAAGAATGAAATATATGATAATAGGACTGTTCCTGTTATTTGCCGGCAATATATATGCGCAAGTACGGGGAACAGTGAAAGATAGTACCGGGGAGGCTATTCCGGGTGCCAATGTGTTCTGGATGAATACAGGACAAGGAGTGACAACCAAAGAGGATGGTAGTTTTTCTATCACTAAACCTTCCAAAAGCCACATGCTGATTGTCAGCTTTATCGGTTTTCAGAATGACACGATTCATGTGAGCAGTAAAAATCAACAACTGGATATTGTGCTTCGTGATGGAGTGGAACTGAATGAAGTAAATATTGTCACTCGTAAACTGGGAACGATGAAATTGCGCAGTAGCGTGATGAACGAAGACATGATAAGCAGTGCCGAATTGAGTAGAGCCGCTTGTTGTAATCTGGGTGAAAGTTTTGTGACGAACCCTTCAGTAGATGTGAGTTATTCCGATGCGGCAACAGGAGCCAAACAAATTAAATTGTTGGGGCTGTCCGGCACCTATGTGCAGATGTTGACGGAGAACATTCCGAATTATCGGGGAGCCGCCGCTCCTTATGGATTGGGATATGTCCCCGGTCCGTGGATGCAGAGTATACAGGTTTCCAAAGGAACATCTTCGGTGAAGAATGGTTATGAAGCCATCACAGGACAGATAAACGTAGAATTTAAGAAACCGCAGTTGCCGGAAGCTGACTGGGTGTCTGCCAATCTTTTTGCAAGCACTACCAACCGGTATGAAGCCAATGCGGACGCTACATTGAAACTTTCCAAACGATGGAGCACTTCTCTGCTGGTGCATTACGAAAATGAGACCAAGGCGCATGATGGCAACGATGACGGATTTGTGGATATTCCGCAGGTAGAACAGTATAATGTGTGGAACCGGTGGGCATACATGGGCGACCATTATGTTTTCCAGGCAGGTATCAAAGCCCTTTCTGAAACACGTACCAGCGGACAGGTCAATCACGGAGGGACAATGCACTCCGGTGACCTGTATAAAGTAGGGATCGATACGGAGCGCTATGAATTCTTCACCAAGAATGCCTATATCTTTAATAAGGAGAAGAATACGAACCTGGCTTTGATTCTTTCCACCACTTTACACAATCAGGATGCTACGTATGGACGCAAACTGTATAATGTGGATCAAACCAACGTCTATGCTTCGCTGATGTTTGAAACGGAATTTAATCCGCAAAATAGTTTCTCCGCTGGATTGAGCTTCAATTATGACGCTTATGACCAACATTACCGTTTGGAAAATACGACGGACAATCCTCTCAAAGCCTTTGAAAAGGAAGCTGTTCCCGGTGCTTACGTGCAATATACGTTGAACCTGAATGATAAATGGATGGTAATGGCCGGTCTGCGTGGTGATTACAGTAACGAACATGGTTTCTTCGTGACTCCGCGTGCGCATCTTAAATACAATCCGAATGAATATGTGAATTTCCGTCTTTCTGCCGGAAAAGGGTACCGTACCAATCATGTGTTGGCAGAAAACAACTACCTGCTTTCCAGCAGTCGTAAGGTGGAAATAGCAAAGAACCTGGATATGGAAGAAGCGTGGAACTACGGTGCCAGCGTCTCTACTTATATCCCTATATTCGGCAAAACGCTGAATGTGAATGCGGAATACTATTATACGGATTTCCTGAAACAAGTGATAGTCGACATGGATAGCAACCCTCATGAAGTAGCTTTCTACAATTTGGATGGACGTTCTTATTCGCATGTGTTCCAGGTGGAAGCAAGTTATCCTTTTTTCAAAGGATTCACCCTGACAGGTGCTTACCGGCTCACGGATGCAAAAACGACCTACAAAGGTGAACGAATGGAGAAACCGCTGACCAGCAAATATAAAGGACTACTCACGGCTTCTTACCAAACTCTGCTGGGAATATGGCAGTTTGACGCTACACTGCAACTGAATGGCGGTGGCAGGATGCCTACTCCTTATGAGTTGGGAGACGGACAGTTGTCTTGGGAACGTCGTTATGGCAGTTTTGAACAGTTGAGTTTACAGGTGACCCGTTACTTCCGTCGTTGGTCTATCTACCTAGGAGGCGAGAACCTGACAAATTTCAAACAAAAGAATCCGATTATCGATGCGGCAAATCCCTGGGGGAACAACTTTGATTCTACCATGATTTGGGGACCGGTGCACGGAGCAAAAGGATATATCGGAATACGTTTTAACTTAGCTAGAAATAGTGAGTAAAAGCAGGAAATAGCGAATGAAAGAAACGATCGCATAATAAAGAATATTAATTTTAAACTGATAAGAAAAATGAGAACAAAAAGATGGATGGCCACTTGCGTGGTGGCTCTTTTGAGTGTAACAGCTGTATTGGCAAAAGATATTCGTGTTGTTGTATTTAAAGTGTCGCAGATGCACTGTGAGAAATGCGAAAAGAAAGTAAAGGACAATATGCGTTTTGAGAAAGGGCTGAAGGATATTTCGACCGAAGTAAAAACGAAAATGGTAACCATTACGTATGACGCTGAAAAAACGAATGTAAAGAAGTTGCAGGCAGGATTTAATAAGTTCAGTTATGAAGCCGAATTTGTAAAAGAAACAAAGAAAGACGATCAGAAGGCTGATAAGAAGTAATTGAACAAATACCTGTATTAGCTTGTTTCTATAAACAAACAAGGGTTCTTCCCCAACTTCTTTTTGAGAGGAGGGGAAGACCGTAAACAATAATTATATGGGTAACACAACAAAAAAGGCATTTCCTGTGCTTAATATGCATTGTGCAGGATGTGCCAATAATGTAGAAAAAACAGTAAAAAAATTGCCGGGAGTCATTGAGGCTTCCGTTAATTTTGCTACCAATACATTGACCGTTTCTTATGAGAAAGAGCAGCTGACTCCCGGAGAGATTCGTGCGGCTGTGCTTGCGGCAGGTTATGATCTGATTGTGGAAGAAGCCCACAAAGAAGAACGCCGGGAAGAGGAACAGCATAAGCGTTACACTCGTTTGAAGTGGAAGGTGATTGGTGCGTGGATTTTGGTAGTACCGTTATTGGTATATTCCATGATACTGATGCATGTGCCATATTCTAATGAGATTCAAATGGTACTTGCTATCCCTGTTATGGTCTTTTTCGGAGGTGGTTTCTTCACCGGAGCCTGGAAACAGGCTAAATTAGGACGGAGTAATATGGATACTTTGGTTGCGCTTAGTACTTCCATTGCTTTTCTGTTCAGTCTGTTCAACACTTTCTTTCCCGAATTCTGGTATGACCGCGGATTGGAACCGCATGTCTATTATGAGGCTTCTGCGGTGATTATCGCTTTCGTTCTTACCGGAAAGTTGATGGAGGAACGTGCCAAAGGAAATACCTCAACAGCCATTCGTAAGTTGATGGGAATGCAGCCTAAAGCGGCTCGTGTTCTGCGCAATGGAGTGGAGGAGGAGATCTTGATTGAAAAACTTCAGGTAGGTGATTTGGTGGTTGTACGTCCGGGAGAGCAAATACCTGTGGACGGTCAGCTTTCCGAAGGCGACTCGTATGTCGATGAGAGTATGATTAGCGGTGAACCGGTTCCGGTAGAAAAGAAGAAAGGTGATAAGGTATTGGCAGGAACGATCAACCAGCGTGGTTCATTTATCATTCGTGCCGCACAGGTAGGCAGCGAAACCGTGCTTGCCCGTATTATCGCTATGGTGCAGGAAGCACAGGGCAGCAAAGCTCCCGTGCAACGCATTGTCGATCGTATTACGGGGATTTTTGTACCTGTCGTGTTGGGCATTGCTATTCTGACATTTGTATTGTGGGTCGCCATTGGTGGTAGTGAATATATCTCTTATGGTATTTTGTCGGCTGTTTCTGTTCTTGTCATTGCTTGTCCATGTGCTTTGGGACTTGCTACACCTACTGCATTGATGGTGGGTATAGGCAAAGCTGCCAGCCAGCATATTCTGATTAAAGATGCAGTGGCTTTGGAACAAATGCGCAAAGTAGATGTCGTTGTACTGGATAAGACGGGAACACTGACTGAAGGGCATCCTACAGCTACCGGATGGTTATGGGCGCAGTCGCAGGAACCACATTTCAAAGATGTACTTTTAGCTGCGGAAATGAAATCGGAGCATCCGCTTGCCGGCGCTATTGTCTCTGCGCTTCAGGACGAAGAAAAAATAAAACCTGCCGTGTTGGATAGCTTTGAAAGCATTACGGGAAAAGGAATTAAAGCCTCGTATGAGGGACATACTTACTGGGTAGGCAGTCATAAACTCCTAAAAGATTTCAGTGCGACAGTAAGTGATGTGATGGCTGAAATGCTGGTTCACTATGAATCGGACGGTAACGGCATCATTTACTTTGGACGTGAAAACGAATTATTGGCTATCATTGCTGTTTCCGACCCGATAAAGGCTACTTCTGCCGAAGCGGTGAAAGAACTGAAACGTCAAGGGATTGACATCTGTATGCTGACGGGTGACGGGCAACGGACTGCATTAGCCGTTTCTTCCCGTTTAGGAATCGAACGTTTTGTTGCCGACGCTCTACCGGACGATAAGGCCGAATTTGTGCGTGAGCTTCAAATGCAGGGAAAGAAGGTTGCGATGGTGGGCGATGGTATCAATGATTCGCAGGCACTGGCATTGGCTGACGTCAGCATTGCTATGGGAAAAGGAACTGATATTGCTATGGACGTGGCTATGGTGACTTTGATGACATCGGACTTGTTGCTGCTTCCTAAAGCCTTCCAGTTGTCAAAGCAGACGGTCAAACTGATTCATCAGAATCTTTTCTGGGCGTTTATTTACAACCTGATCGGTATTCCAATTGCTGCCGGTATCTTGTTCCCGCTGAATGGTTTGCTGTTGAATCCGATGCTGGCAAGTGCCGCAATGGCGTTTTCCAGCGTGAGCGTAGTGCTCAATTCGTTGAGCTTGGGACGAAAATGAGAAATGAACTATAAAAGACAGGAACCTGTAAGCTGTAAACGATGAATGGCAAGCTGTTATTTATGAACAGCGAATGTAAATAATAGACGGTGAATACTTTGCGGATAATACGCAATTTATTCACCGTTCATTGTTTTACAACTCACCATTTATGTTTTCTATCGTTCTTCGTGAAAATTATCTGTTTCTAAAGTCCAATGGTGTCATTCCTACATATCTTCTGAAATATTTGCCAAAGAAAGAGGCACTGGGGAAGTTTAGAGAATATGCTATCTCTTGGATAGTCATATTGGTACCTTTCAGTTTGGCTTTAGCATCCATGATAACGATATAAGCAATGGTATCCAAAACACTTTTACCTGTCACTTGTCTCACAGTCGTGCTTAGATGTTGAAGAGATATACCTAATTTATCTGCGTAGAACTGTGCACGACGTTCATTTTTATAATTCTCGGTGATGGCTTGAATCAGTTCCCGGCAGATTTCCTTTTTGCGGTTCGAACTGCTGTTTTCTCCCGGAAATTTATGATATATCAGTCGTATGCTTGTCAGGATGGTCTGAAGAGACAATTCGACCAATTCAGAATCCATTTCGAAGTTCTCATTGCAACTGGCCCGTGATAATAGAGCAAAATAGTCTTTCAGATAACTGGCTACTTCTTCATTAAGAGGAACTACCGGCTGTTCTATCAGTTTGGGATATGCGTTACCAATATTCTTCATGAGATTGATCCGTCCGGCACAATGAGCAGAGAAGCCGGCAAAACAAAGGCATACTTTTTCTGTTCTCTCCCGAAACTGAATGATTGTTCCCGGCAATAATGTTATTAAGTCATTGGGGTGAATTTCGTAATCAAGCAGATTGATGGAGGCTTTCATCGAACCTTCGGTACAGATGGCAACAATACATGCTTGCAACCGACAAGATTGCTTGTAAATATTGAGAATGTCTTCTGTTACATTCGTCCATGCTAATACTTCGGTAGGCAAGTCTACCTGTGGAAAGTCCATTTTCATAGTTGTGTGTGTTATATTAGGCCAACAAATGTACGCATTTTCTTTTTATTTCTTACCTTTGTTTTTATGAAAACAGTTTTTATTGATTGGAATTTGATACCATACGCCGAAGCATGGCAACGGCAAACAGAATGGTTTGATAACATTGTCCGGGCAAAAGTTCAGGGCGAGAGTTATGAAAACCGTATTGTGATGTGCGAACATCCCCATGTTTATACATTAGGACGTAGCGGGAAAGAAAATAATATGTTGTTGAGTGATGAACAACTGAAAGCAATTGATGCCACCCTTTATCATATTGATCGGGGAGGGGACATTACTTATCATGGTCCGGGACAATTGGTATGTTATCCGATATTAAACCTGGAAGAATTTCAGTTAGGATTGAAAGAGTACGTGCATTTGCTGGAAGAAGCGGTGATTCGGGTATGTGCTTTTTATGGCATTGAGGCCGGACGTTTGGAGAAAGCGACAGGAGTCTGGTTGGAAGGTGATACGCCTCGTGCGCGTAAGATTTGTGCTATCGGAGTGAGGAGCAGCCATTATGTCACGATGCATGGACTGGCTCTGAATGTGAATACCGATTTACGTTATTTCAGTTATATCCACCCTTGCGGATTTATAGATAAAGGCGTCACTTCTCTTCGTCAGGAATTAAAGCACGATGTGCCGATGGACGAAGTGAAGCAACGCCTCGAAGAGGAGCTTAGAAAACTATTCCAACTCCCAGTTGCCAGGTGCGGCGCATAAAGCAATCTTTATCAGCCAAGGCGTATGAGAAGTCTGCACGTATCGGCCAGAAGTTTATTCCGCAGCCTAGGGTGCCGTAGTTGCCCGCTCCTTTGTCTTTGTCTCCGAAATGATATCCCGCACGGACAACACCATATTTCAGGAAATTATATTCAGCTCCTATGCCAGCCTGGAGATGACGGATTTCAGAGGGGAGCAGATAGTTGAAGTCGAGAGCCACTTGCAAACGGTTTTCTATGCTGAATGGCAGGTCGATTGTACCTCCCAATCCTAATCTGGCGGGTAATTTTTGTCCGTCCAGCTTTTTACCTAAGTTGGCAGCTTGGAAACCAATGCTCCAGGAAGCCATTTCGTCCAATAGAGCCATATTGCGATAGTAGGTCGCGCCGAAGTCCAGACAAACGCTATTCTTGCTGTCTGCGCTTTCCGCGGCTTTGGCTTGCAGGTATCTGAACGTTAATGAAAGAGACAGATTTTTGGCTACATTTCTGAAATAAGCAGCTTCTAAGTCCCATGCGTGAGGGCGGTAATCGAGCACCTTGGGATCTTTGAAATGCCGGAAACCTACAGCAAATCCATGTATGCCTTCCCTTCCGATCCGGTAGAAAAGAGAGGCGCTATGTAGCGCATAATCTTGGTTGATCTTAGCGTATGAATAACTCGCACCCATCACTTCTTGTGAGAAAGCGATGGTAGAAGCATTATGAAAAATAGCTGTACTACCGTTATCGGTGGTAGCTAATCCTGTACCTGCCATACCTGCCGATTGGGCGTCTGGAGTAAGTTCCAGAAAATAGGCGCTTGCCATTTCTTGTGCTCCCAGCAAAGTGGGGAATAAGCACGAGGCGAGAAGGAAATGTTTTACTCGTTTCATAATCAGTTATTTTTAGAGTGAGACATCCGGACAACACGTATGCCTGTCCACGATTTATTGTTGTTTAGCATGTGATTGAGAGGTTCATCGCTGACAACTACTTTTCCCAATGTAGAAGAAGCGTGCAGCAGGTGCAGTTTTCCCTCTTTATATTCTGCTATTCCTACATGAGCAATGTCCAGTCCGGGCATCTTCGTTGTAATAGCAATAATGTCTCCATTCATGATCCAGGGCAATCCGGCTTCCGGCAGTTCGCTTTTCGGCAACCAATGTACGACTTTTCCGGAGATTGCTTTTTCATATTCGGCCATTTGTCGTACATTTTCCGGCGAATCAGCCAATTTTTTATATTGCTTGGGATGGGTAGACATATATGAAAGAGAGATTTTCTGGGTATGTGCACTGTTTTTGGCAGTAATGTCGGTGAGGAATCCGTGGCGGATTCCGTTCTCAATCCATTCGGAAGTATAATGTAACCGGGAAGGATATCCGTTGATGATGCCGTCCCGATAACGTATTTTTTGCAGATTGTCGGCAAAGGAAGAACCGAGTGCCTGTGCCAATGTGTATTCTACGAAAGTGAGGCAATCTACGGCATCAGTCCGGATCACTAATGATTCTTCTCCGTCTTGATCTAATGTGTTAGCCACGTATTTAGTTCCCAGGTAAGATTTTCCGATTCGTAACATGGGTTCGGGGTTTTCCGGGAATACAACGCCGTCGCGCAACCATTTCTCCAATTCCTGTGTCCATTGTTGCTTATATTTAAAATGATCCTGAAATCCCCAGCCATGTCCTCCGGTAGGATAAACATGGAGAGTTGCCGGAACTTTATTTTTTTGTAAAGCGAGGTAATAGTTTACTCCGTGATAAGGTGCTACGGAAGGGTCGTCGGAGGTAAGAGCGATAAATGCTTGTGGAGTATCGGGCGTTACTTGCAATTCGGCAGAGAACTTCTGTATTTGTTCCATTGTTGGATTTTTACCGAGCAATGCAGCTCTTGTATTTCCACGGGTGACTTGCATCATTGTAACCACCGGATAAAGTAATATCTGAAAGTCCGGACGTGTTTCCGAATTATAATGAGTGGCGAGTGTAGCAGTTAAATGCCCTCCCGCAGAGGCTCCCATTAATCCTACCTTGTAAGGATTGACATTCCATTCTTTGGCATGTTGACGTACCATGCGAATGGCTTGTTCGGCGTCTGATACGGGGACTTCCCAATGTCCGTTCGGCATCCGGTATTTTAATACCATATAGGTAATACCTTGTCCGCAGAACCAGGGAGCCATATCATACCCCTCTCCATCCATACCCAGTCCACGATACCCGCCTCCGGGACACATGATAATAGCCATTCCATTCGGCTTTTCCGGATGGTAGACCGTCAGGGTGGGTTGTGTGACATTCGTGACAAAATGAGGGCGCGTTTCCTGCTCTTCTCCGGTTAGTCCGCTGGAGTTGGGAGCACCGTCGGGCCACAAAGGTAGCTCGACGGGCTGCTGCGCAAATGATATGGCAGTTACAAGCGATACTATAATGGATAATAGTCTCCTCATAATTATTTATTTAACTTTCATTGAAGCCTTTATAAAGTAAAGAATCAATAAGGCATACGCTCCTAATGCCAACACTTCTGACCAAGTATTGTTCAACCATGCCTCATTAACCAGATTGATTCCACCAAAGCGCATCGCGGCACTGATTACTCCCATCAATGCACCTCCGGCAATGAAACCGGATGCCAGTAAGGTTCCTTTTTCACCTCTTTCCGTATTCAGAGATGCATCTTTGCTACGTGTTGTAACAAACCAATTCACTGCTCCACCCACTACCAGCGGCACATTCAGTTCCAATGGAATAAACATACCCAATGCGAAAGCTAATGCAGGAATTTTACAAAGAGTCAGAATAATTGCTAAGACAGCCCCAATGCCATATAACAACCAGGGTGCACCTACACCACTCATCAGTGGTTCGATCACGGCTGCCATCGCATTTGCTTGCGGAGCAGCCAGTGCGCCACTTGTAAATCCGTATGTCTTATTCAGGATAATCATTACACCGCCTACTGTTGCAGCCGATACGATTGTTCCCAAGAACTTCCATGTTTCCTGTTTGGCAGGCGTACTTCCGAGCCAGTAACCAATCTTCAAGTCGGTGATAAAACCTCCTGCCATCGACAGCGCGGTGCATACTACACCACCCATAACCAATGCGGCAACCATGCCCGAAGGACCTTTCAGTCCGACAGCTACCATCACTACGGAAGCCAATATCAGTGTCATCAATGTCATTCCCGAAACCGGATTAGTACCAACAATCGCAATGGCATTAGCTGCTACTGTGGTGAACAGGAAAGAGATGCCGGCAACCAAAACAATGGCTACCAATGTATGCAACAGATTCCCTTGCATGACATCGAGATAGAAGAATAATACGATTAATATCAGTGTGATGATAGAACCGATAGCGATAATCTTCATGGAAAGATCCCGTTGTGTACGGATAATGCTTTTCTCTACGTTCCCTTTACCGCCCATCTCTTTGGCTGCCAGCCCGACAGCGCTCTTGATGATGCTCCAGGAACGGATAATACCGATCACACCCGCCATAGCGATACCACCGATACCGATGCTCTTGGCATAATATTTGAATATTTCTTCCGGACTCATCATACCTACGGTAGAGGTAATTTCCGGATTCCATGCATTCAGTACACTGTCACCCCAGATAGCAGACATTCCCGGAATGATAATCCACCACACAGCCAGTGAACCGGCACAAATGATGGAAGCATATTTCAGTCCGACGATATATCCCAAACCAAGCACAGCGGCACCGGTGTTTACCTTGAATACTAATTTCGCCTTTTCTGCCAGCATTTCTCCGGCACTGCAAACACGGGTGGTAAAGTTCTCGTTCCACCATCCGAATGTCGCTACGATGAAGTCATATAATCCGCCGATCATACCTGCCATCAATAATGGTTTGGCCTGGCTGCCGCCTTTTTCTCCGGAAATCAACACTTGTGTAGTGGCTGTTGCTTCCGGGAAAGGATATTTTCCATGCATGTCGCTGACGAAGTATTTACGGAAAGGAATCAGGAATAGAATACCTAATACGCCACCCAATAAAGAGCTGATGAATACCTGCATGAAGGTAACCGTCATCTCGGGATATTTAGCTTGGAGAATATAAAGAGCGGGGAGGGTGAAGATCGCTCCGGCAACGATTACTCCGGAACAAGCTCCGATAGACTGGATAATCACATTTTCGCCCAACGCATTTTTTCTTTTGGCAGCTCCGGAAACTCCTACGGCAATGATCGCAATTGGAATAGCTGCTTCAAATACCTGTCCGACCTTCAACCCCAGATAGGCAGCGGCGGCCGAAAAAAGGATTGCCATGGCAATACCCCATGCTACTGACCAGATATTAACTTCCGGATAATTTTTAGAGGGACCCATCAACGGGTTGTACACTTCCCCGGGTTTCAACTCTCTGAACGCATTCTCGGGTAACCCGGTGAATTTGTCTTCTTCTTGTTTCATAGTTTTTATAATTTGCTAATGTGTTAATTTACATTTCCGTCCTCAAAGTAAACAAAAAAAAAGGAGAACCGAAAGATTCTCCTTTATGTAATAGTCTATTTTTTCCTACTTTGCATCTTTTGCTGTCATATCGCCTTCGATATACAATCTTACCATCTCTGTTTTGGCGTTGGTACGCAAGGTGATTGATTTTTTGAAATGTCCCGGATATTTGCCTGTTCCGTTATAAGTCACCTTGATTGTTCCCTTTTTGCCCGGCATGATGGGCTCCTTTGTATATTCGGGTACTGTACATCCGCAAGAGGCTACAGCCTGATGGATCACCAGCGGGGCATCGCCGATATTAGTAAAGGTAAATGTGCAACTGACAACCGGGCTGTTTTCAGAAAACTTACCGAAATCGTGAGTTGTTTTGTCAAACTTGATATCTGCATTTGTTTGTGCAAATGCAAAGCTTACGCCCATTACTAACAGGGTCATTAAAAAAAGTATCTTTTTCATTTTTCCTTCTCTTTTTGATTACAAACGACAAAAATAATGCTTTTCCCCTAAAATATACTTTATGGAGTGCGAAATAGTATTAAATGATTCTCTTTTGCTATTTTGAGAGCTGGAATCCGAGCATCATTCCATCGTAATTTTCGGCCAGTGAACTAACTGTTTTCAGTGCGGTACTGCTACTTTTGCTACCGATGAAAGCCATTAATTTCAACAGTTTGTCCGAGTTGAACAGTAACTCCAGTGAGCTGGAACTGCAATTTACTTTAGCGTGCAGATTCAGAAGTTTCAAATACTTCAAATCAACTTGTTTGGTTGAAGCATTGTAGGAGTAAGTGCCTTTCAATGTTTTCTTGCCCACCGTGCTGGTGAAAGTACTGTCGGCATTGAAAGTGAAACTCATCTGGCCGTCTTTAATACCTATTTTGCTTAATTGTTCGTTCAGCTTATTTTCAGCCATAGTGGCTGCGGCAGCTCCGCCTGCTTTCATTAGTAAGTTATCCGATTCGAACTCTACCGCCGAACCTTTGTAGCTCCATGTTCCGGTCATGTCGATAGATTCGGTGGTTCCGGTGATGGCATTTACTACTTTTGAAATGTTGTCCTTATTTAATAAGTCGGACCATGATTGCGCCTGGCTGTTAGTTGCCATTAGCATAAATACTGCTATAAAGGCAATAGGTAAAAAACTCTTTTTCATTTTCATTCTTCTTTCATTTAACATTGAGATCCTTGTTTATGTTTTCTATGTAGTTGAGTATATCAACACGTCCTGTGCGGTCTTCCGAGGAAGATACGAAGTGAGGAGGGAGCTCTTCCCATTGTTTGCCCAACTCACGTAAATAGGCATTGATATTCATTTTTAAACGTCCACCTTTTAGCTTGTCGGCTTTGGTAAAGATGATAGAGAAGGGGATACCGTTCTCGCCCAGCCATTCCATAAACTCGAGGTCTATTTTTTGAGGTTCCAGCCGGCTGTCTATCAGGACAAAGAGGTTGGTCATTTGTTCCCGTTCCAAGATATAATCTTCGATTATGGTGCGTATCTGGTCTTTCCCTTTTTGTCCGCGTCGGGCATAGCCATATCCCGGAAGGTCGACGAGATACCAATTCTTATTGATAAGGAAGTGGTTGATTAACATCGTTTTTCCCGGAGTAGAAGAGGTCATGGCCAGACCTTTACGGCTGGTCAACATATTGATAAGACTCGATTTTCCCACATTCGAACGGCCTATAAAGGCATATTCCGGGAAAATGCCGGCCGGGCATTTCTTCACGTCCGTATTGCTAATCACAAATTCAGCACTTGTTATTTCCATTTTCTTGTCATTTATTTCTTTGTAACATCGTTTTTCCCTTTTTTAGACATGCAGATTAACCCCGCAAAGGTAAGCGTTCCATTTAACATTAGCAATTCATAACCGAATTTATATCCGGTTTCTTTTCCAATCCACCAGTCGGCAAGATAGCAGAGCAGGGGTGAAAAGATGGCTATGAGAGGAACCCACCGGTCGTTCGTTTGTCTGCGTGTAAAAAGTCCGAAAGCAAACATTCCGAGCAGGGGGCCGTATGTGTAGGAGGCGATGATATATATGGCGTCAATAACACTCTTATTATTGAGTATTTCTACCAGGCAGATGAAGAATGCCAATAAGACTGATAACGATAAATGCACTTTGCCTCTTTTGCGACGTGCCGTTTCTTCTGTGTCTTTTTCCGTATTCAGCAGGTCTACGCATACACTGGTTGTCATGGCTGTCAGGGCGGAATCCGAGTTGCTGAAAGCTGCTGCGATAATGCCGATTGTAAAAAGTACCAATACGGATTGTCCCAGATAACCTTGGGCTGCAAACATGGGCAGTATATCATCATTCATGGCTGGCAGTTCGAGTTGCATCTGTCCCGCTAGCGCTATCAATAGAATTCCCAAGCATAGAAAAAGGAAATTTAGCGGAATGAATGAGAAACCGTAGCAGTACATGTTTTTTTGTGCTTCCCGGAGGTTCCGGCAAGAAAGATTCTTTTGCATCATATCCTGATCCAGTCCGGTCATTACGATGACGATGAAGATACCACTGAAAAACTGTTTGAAGAAGTTCTGTCGGGATATCCAGTCGTCAAATACAAAAATACGGCTGTGTTCGCTGTTTTGGATTGTTTGCACAATGCCGCTGAAATTAAGGTCTAATCTTTGGATCGTAAAATAGATGATAAAAATCAGAGCGGCAATCAGGCAAAATGTTTGTAAGGTATCTGTCCACACGATGGTCTTTATTCCGCTTTTATGAGTATATATCCATACCAATGCAACCGAACCGACAGCAATCAGCCAAAAGGGAACGTGCATTTCCTGAAATACATACGTATGGAGAATGAGGCATACCAGATAAAGTTTGGCTGCGGTTCCCAACATGCGTGACAGCAGAAAGAAAAAGGAACCGGTGCGATAGGCACGCATCCCGATGCGGGTGCCGAGATATCCGTAGATACTTGTCAGATTCAACTTATAATATAAAGGAAGTAAGATATGGGCTACGGCCATGTATCCGAAGAAAAATCCGAGTACCGTTTGCATATACGTCATATCCATTCCGCGCACCATTCCCGGTACAGAGACGAAAGTGACTCCGGAGATAGAGGCGCCAATCATTCCAAAAGAGACTATATACCAAGGTGATTGGTTCTCTCCCTTGAAGAACGCTGCATTCGATCCGCCCTTACGTCCGGTGATACGGGCTATTAGTAATAATACCGCGAAGTAGCAAAGAATAGTGACTAGTATCATCATAACAGATGCAAAGGTAGCAATTTTTGTAGGTATTAAAAACAATAATCTGTATCTTTGCAAGGTTTTATCGATAGAACAGCAAATATTATCTATGAACCAACAATATCCTTCTATACTGCTTGAAAAGGCAGTCGGCGAATTTTCCAAACTTCCGGGTATCGGGCGTAAGACGGCTATGAGGCTTGTTCTGCATCTGCTCCGTCAGGATACGGCTACGGTGGAAGCTTTCGGAAATTCTATCATAACGTTGAAACGTGAGGTGAAATACTGCAAAGTGTGTCATAATATATCCGATACTGAAACTTGCCAGATTTGCGCTAATCCGCAACGGGATGCTTCCACTGTCTGTGTGGTGGAAAATATCCGTGATGTAATGGCGGTAGAGGCAACCCAGCAGTATCGCGGGCTTTATCATGTTTTGGGTGGGGTTATTTCTCCAATGGACGGAGTCGGACCGAGTGACCTTCAAATTGAAAGCCTGGTGCAGCGGGTGGCTGAAGGTGGAATCAAAGAAGTTATTCTGGCATTGAGCACCACGATGGAGGGCGATACTACCAACTTCTATATCTATCGCAAGCTGGATAAACTAGGGGTTAAACTAAGTGTGATAGCCCGTGGCATATCGGTTGGTGATGAACTAGAATATGCCGATGAAGTGACTTTAGGACGCAGTATTGTGAACCGGACGCTTTTTACCGGAACTGTATAAACATTATTAATCATTTAAGAACGAACATGGAAGAACAGATAAAACGAGCTGTCAGAAATTTGAATATCAGTTATGTTTTCTTTTGGGTGCTCCCGGCATTTTTGCTTGGGGCAGGAGAGTTTGAACTCTATCCCGTAGGAGGTTTGGTAGATAACGCACCGGCTATCTACTATTTTGAGACGGTCGGCATTTTGCTCACTGCTTTGTGTGTGCCTCTTTCTCTCAAATTATTTAGCTTGGTGCTTAAGAAAAAGATAGATCACATGACTATCACGCTTGCCTTGAAGCGATATGTGCAATGGAACATTGTTCGCTTGGGAGTGCTTGAAGTAGCTATTGTGGTGAACCTTTTGTGTTACTACCTGACGTTGAGCAGTACGGGTAACCTCTGTATGCTGATTGGCCTCACGGCGTCACTTTTCTGCCTGCCCAGCGAGAAGAGATTGCGTAACGAACTTCACATTGCAAAAGAAGAAAAGCTATGAGACAGTCCTTCTTGATGAACGATCGTATCTATCTTCGTGCGGTAGAACCGGAAGATATGGATATAATGTATGAGATGGAAAATGATCCTTCGATGTGGGACATCAGTAATTTTACGGTTCCATACTCCCGTTATGTGTTGCGCCAATATATTGAAGGTTCGCAGTGTGATGTGTTTGCGGATAAGCAATTACGTCTGATGATTGTGCGCAAATCCGACCAGTGTATACTTGGTACGATTGATATTACGGATTTCGTTCCCCTTCATTCGCGGGGAGAAGTCGGAATTGCCGTTCATAAGGATTATCGGCAACAAGGTTATGCCACCGACGCATTGAAGCTGCTTTGTGAATATGCTTTTGATTTTCTGTCTTTAAGTCAGCTTTATGCACATGTCACGACAGATAATGACGTTTGTGTAAAGCTGTTCACGTCTTGTGGCTTCGTTCAATGCGGATTATTGAAAAACTGGCTGCAAGTGGAGGGCTGCTACAAAGATGCATTGCTCCTCCAATGTTTGAATCCTAAGAAATAAAATATTAGTTGAGAGTAGGCACTTGTGGGAAGCGTGACCACGTTTCGTACTTGCTGCCTAGTTTCTCTAAAGCAGTCCGCCACATATCTTTGATATTGTTTTTCATCAGATATGATTTTTCTTCTTCAGACACCAACCATGTGTTTTCTCTGATTTCATTGCTCAACTGTTCGCTGTCCCATCCGGAATATCCCAGGAAGAAACGGATACATTCGCTGATCTTATTTCCTTGTAATATATATTTCTTTATTTCATCAAAATCTCCATTCAGATAAAGTCCTTTGCTGATAGAGATAGAGCCGGGGATGTCTGATAGTGTATGGAGGTAAAATAAAGTATCAGTGGCAATAGGTCCACCCTTGTATAGAGGAATCTCGTCCAGATATTTGAATTCCATGATGATATCGTTCAGGAATAATGGCAGTTGTTTGTTGATAACCAATCCCATACTTCCTTCGTCCGTATGATCGACCAGTAAAATTACGGATCTGCCAAACGTTGCGTCACGCAGAAAAGGTTCAGATATTAAAATCTTTCCTCTTGATGGTAACACATTATTCGATTGAATCTTAAATATGTCAGAGTCGATATTCATGCCACTAAAGTAAGAAAAAAAACGGAATAACAATCGCTCTTTCCGTTTTTTTTCATTTTAAGAATGGCTTTTATGAATATCTCATGTCAAATAATCAGGCTATCGGATGATTTTCAGCAAATAGTTTCATTCTTTCATCCAGTTGCGCATACTGATGGTCTTTAATAAAAGAGGTACACGCGCGCAATCCTTCCTGATGGCTTCCTGTTGTAACCAAAGAGATAGCGCTCACTCCGTAGTACATCAGTTCTTTGGCCAGTTCGCCGCTGGTCATTCCCGGATATCCGATGGTAAAATAGAATCCGTCCGCAATCGGGTCGCCCAAGTCGTTGTCATATACCAGGTGGAAACCGTGGCGGAGGAAGATTTCTTTTAATTTTTGTGCTCTTTCACCATAGATCTTCACTTCGTTGAGGAAGTTATATTGTCCTTCGTTGGCAGCTTTCAGCATGGCAGCCATGGCGAATTGTGCGGAATGACTCGTTCCTGATGAAAGTGCATAAAGTACGCGATGAATGAAAACAGTTCCAAAAGTACCGCCGCCATATCGTTTGGTCAGTCCCGGATAGCTTCGGTGGTATAATTTATCAGAGATACAGCTCACTCCAATGCGCTGTCCGGCGTAGCTGAATGCTTTCGAACCGGAAATCAGCAATACATAATTATCTGTATAATGGGCAACTGATGGCTGGAAAGGAGGTTGGTATGGTTTACTCAAATCCTGGCGGAAGTCCATGGCGAAATAAGCCAAGTCTTCCAAAACGATCACATCATACTGTGTAGCCAATTCACCGATAATCCGCAATTCTTCCTCTTTCAGGCAAATCCAACTGGGGTTATTGGGATTCGAATAAATGATAGCTGATATATTTCCTTTTTTCAGATAGCTTTCCAGTTTCTCTTTCAGTTTGTCTCCGCGGTAGTCATATACATCAAACGTTTCGAACTTTTGTCCCATTACTACCAACTGCTGTTTCTGTACCGGGAATCCGGGATCGATGAATAAAATCGTATCTTTCTTTTCGTCGCATTGACTGCAAGTGAGGAATGAAGCGAATGTGCCTTGCATTGAGCCGGTGACAGGTACACAGCCCTCCGGATTTAAATCTACATTAATAAATGCTTTGATAAAGTTGGACGCTTCTTTTTTCAGTTCCGGCAATCCATTGATATCAGGGTATAGGCTGGCAATACCATTTTGTAACGCTTCAATTTCTGCTTTCACACCTACTGCGGAAGGAGGAAGTCCCGGAACGCCCATTTCCATTTTAATAAATTCAACTCCCGATGCAGCTTCTGCTTTCGAAGCAATAGCTTTCACTTCCCGAATGGTAGCTTTTGAAAAATCGACAATTTGAAACTCATTTATAGTTTCATCAATCAGATGTCGTTCAATTGGTGTATTTTTCATTCTATTTTCTATTTTATTAGTAGCTGCAAATGTACACGATAATTCTTAATAAACCCACTTTTTCAGAAAAAAGATACTGAAGCTATTGCAGGTTTCAAAAAAATATCTACCTTTGCATCCGCAATCGAGAGAGATGCTTTAGTGAATATTTTGGTGCGTTAGTTCAGTTGGTTAGAATACATGCCTGTCACGCATGGGGTCACGGGTTCGAGTCCCGTACGCACCGCTTCTTAAGAAAGCGAAACAAAGAAAAAGCTCTGTAATTCAATGATTACAGAGCTTTTTTATTTCACTTTTCTACTTTGTACACAGTTGGCTATCTAGCCGGAAGTCATATTCTCGAAGCTAACTTCAAGGTTTTCAAATTATAGATTAAGATTTCATCCTTATCTGTTTTGTCATACTTGTTATTATTGTTTGTATCATAATAACCTGCGACGACAAGTTTACCTGTTTGTGTATTGACAACAAAAAATGTATCTTCTGTTAATTGAGTCATTTCTTTTCCGAGCGTATCGCACTCCCCCATAAGGTATTGTACCTTCCAATTCATTTTTCCTGAATGAAAAAGTTATAGTTTTTACTTCACGCCCTTCATCATTGCTCTTTGAATGATAAAAAGTTTCCTATTGTAAATTGAATAATCATATTTTAAATGTATTATTCGAGATTTTACCACAATTACTACTACAAAAGTCAATTAAATATCACACCTTTGTACTCACTAAAAATTAGAACCATATATGAAAGAAGTAATATTTGTAATTTTAGAAGGGTTCGCCGACTGGGAAGGCGCATATATAGCTACCTGTTTGAATCAGGGAGTCAAGCCCGGAAATCCTATTAGTTATAAAGTGAAAACCCTATCAATAACCCAAGAACCTGTAAGTTCAATAGGCGGATTCAGAGTGCTGCCTGATTATGGGCTAAAAGATATGGCGGAAGATTATGCGGGGCTGGTGTTAATTGGCGGTATGAACTGGTTCTCACCTGAAGCCGAATTGATAGTTCCACTTGTAGAAAAAGCTATTAAAGAAAAGAAATTAGTTGCCGGAATATGTAATGCTTCTGTTTTTCTGGGTATGCACGGTTTCCTTAATGAGGTAAAGCATACCAGCAATACGCTCAATTATCTAAAACAGTATGCTGGGGATAAATATACAGGCGATTCGAACTATATCAATGAACAAGCTGTAAGAGACGAGAATATTGTAACTGCCAACGGAACCGGGCAACTGGAATTTTGCAAAGAAATATTATATGCATTAGAAGCTGATACTGCCGATGCGATAGAGGAAAGTTATCTATTTTATAAAAACGGATTCTGTCCGGGAGCATAAAATGAATGAAAAAATAACCATTCTTAAAAAAGGAATATTTAAGCAATCAGGAAGAGAGACAATAGCATAACGATTTAAGAAAAATAGAAAAAAGCCCGGCATCTGTCGGGAGAAAGTTCTTTATTGTTATTATTTGGAACATATATCATCTAAATAGCAGCTATTTTCCATTATTCATTCACCATTCAACATAAAATATTAAGATAACCGTTCTTTTTATTATTCCTATCCTGTCTAACAGTTATGCCAAACTAGAGAAAAACCACCCTCAAAAAGACCGGTTTCAGCTTCCTCACCGATGACAAACAAGTTCCTCGGTGAGGAAGGTAGCGACGCACACCGAGGAACACCTTGCTCCTCACCGAGGAACGAACGCCTTGCCAGCCAGAAAAGATGCATACCGTATGTAGTTTTATGCGAAACAGACCTGCATTTCCGCATATTATTGCACTATTTTATGCCGTTTATTCACTGGTTCATTGTTTTTAAAGTCGCTACTCTTTTATACAATCTTAAAAATAGCACATTGAGACTATAAAAGTTCTGTCTCTTAGCTTCTCTTATGTACTATGAGTTCTATTCTACGATAAAGCTCTCTGATTTGAAATTACTATAAAACCTACCGGAAGTTGCCGTAAATTTCAATACACAATAATCGGGATCTGTCACTCCTTCCGGGTAATACATGGTATCACCCTCCTGCCAAATCATTTCTTTGCTGGCACTGTCTGTCAATACTTCCATTGTACCCCGCAGCATCGCACCTCTAAAAAATCTTGTATCACAAAAGTAAATACACGCATGATTGTTTTCCCGGTATTGCGCCACACGCATGGATGAAGTATTCGTTGTCAGATAAATCGTTTTTATCCCTTCCCTTTTTCTTGGCTGCAACATTGCCTTGATATTAGGAAATCCCTCCCTGTCTATAGAACCGATAAAAGCTGTTTTCAACTTATCAATCATGTTCCCTACTGTTTTTTCTGCGTCTCTCATCATTTCATTTTTTATTGTTAGTTATTATCTGATGCGAAAGTAGAGAAATAGAAGAAACACGGCGTAATAAAAAGAAAGGGGAAAATAGTACTTTTTACGGTTTATGTGTTTTCCGATAAAGTAATGGAGTTTCTCCCGTATGTTGCCGGAAGCTGCGAATAAAATAGGAGACCGTTGAAAAGCAGAGTTCAAAAGCAATATCCGATATAGGGACGTTTGTATAAACGAGCAGTCTTTTAGCCTCATCCATCACTTTATTCTGAATATATTGTTTGGCGCTGAACCCCATTGTCGAGGTTACCATCTCATTCAAATAGTTTGAAGTAATGCAGAGTTTATCCGCATAATACTGAACCGAATGTTGCTCTTTAGAATGGATATTTACCAAGTTCATGAATTTACTTACATGGTTATTAGACGCTTCTCTGCTCCTGCCCTCCTCTATCGAAGTCATTTTAAGATAAGCCCGGTCCAATAACATCAGGACTTCATAAAGCAACGCTCTCAATACATGCACATCGTTTTGCTGATACGAGTCGATCTCCATCTTTATATGATGCAAAATTTGAAGTATACGGGCATAAAGTTCATCGGGCAAATGCAGTCTTGATGAAAAGCTTTCCAGTTGAAAAAACGAAAGATGCTGTACAAATAAAGAATCTTTAAAGAGGGAAGACAAGAACTCTTCCTCAAAAATCAGCGCATAACCATTGATGATATGACGCGTATCCCAGTTCCGGATTTCTCCCGGTTTAGAGAATAGAACGTCACATGGGGTTACTTCATAGGTTTGGTTATCGACAGAAAACGTCCCTTTACCTTCTGTTATAAAAGTAACATCATAATAATTCAACGTGTGAATAGCACTTTCAGCCAAGAACTTCTTCACATATTTCAGTTCTACCACATCGACCAAAAGTTCGCTTCCATACTTATTCTTATAAAAAGTATATCGAGGTATTGAGTTTTTCATTTGGAATACAAAAATAATATTCCTTACCAAATAATCCAAAGACTTTTCAAACTCAATTTTGAATAGTCAATGAACCATCTGATAAGGAATACATAGAAAAATAGATGTCCAGGTTATATTTCCTATTTAGAACTTCCAGCCATATATCCCAAACTAGTTACATCGGCACCCAGATAATGAGTAATATACTTCAAAGGTACCCTGTACAGAATATCCGGGATTTCTGCCAATAAAGAAAGATACCTCTCTCTTACCGTCAGTTTGCGAACGTTCATATTCTCTTCTTCTTTAAAATAGAACTGATATTCCATCAGTTGACGAACCAAGTTGGCAAACGAAATAGATGTTGCGCACAACTCTTCAATCTCCTCTTCGCTGATGTAATAAGCAGCACATTTCGTCAGCGCCTTTACAGCATACTGACTGGAGTTATAGCACAATACAGCATCCCCTTCAGATAAAAACCGGATGGTTCTGTCCTCCCCTTCATGGGTCGTGTATGTATGCAGAATGCCGGAAACAATAATATACAAGCTCTGCTCGGGCATTGTGGCAGATGCAATCGTTTCTCCTTTATCCAGATACACCATTTCCATACGAGCCAACAGCTCTTTCACTTCTTTCTCATCAACCTGATACTCAAAACAGAGTTTCTTCAAATAAGCTTCCATACAAAATAGATTTTAGTTAATATATGTCACTTAAAAACACCTAATTCGACATAGCAGGCATCAATGTGCCTCTCAAGTATAATTTCCTTTGGGTATATCGCAAATACCAGATACAAATCAATAATGAAACCACCGTTGAAATGGGTGGAGCAAATCCCATGATAAACAGCGACGAGCTATCCATCTGACTGAACCAGTATGACAATGGTATACGGAACAGGAAAGTAGCTATCAGACTGTGAATCATCGGGAATAACGAGTTCCCTTGTCCGCTGAAATAAGAATTGATACAGAACACGAAACTGACTATGATACAGTCGATGCTATATCCCCGCAGGTACTCTGCTGCCATTGCCACCACAGCGGCATCTTTCGTAAAAAAAGCGGTAAGAGTCTCCGGCAGGAATTGCGAATACACGCAAACCGACACACCGAAAACAAGAGCAATCCCTATTCCGGAAGCAAGACATTTATTCATTCTCTTGATAAGTCCCGCCCCGTAATTTTGTGCAGTCATGGTTGCCACAGCCGATGATATAGCCATCGGAGGCAGCATGGCAAACACTATGATTTTCTCAACAACACCTAAAGAAGCAGACGCAATGACTCCCATCTGATTCACAATGACAGTGATTATCAGAAATGAAACATTGATTAAAGCATCTTGCAAAGCAATAGGCGCTCCCAATACCATGATCTTTTTAGACAGATTCCGGTTCAAACGGATATCCTTCCGTGAGAAATCAAAGTGGAATCCATGCCGGTATAAGAACCAAAGCGCTATTCCAAAGCTGACGCCTTGCGCGGTTACAGTAGCAATAGCCGCTCCTGTAGCTCCCCAATGGAAATAGCCGACCAGTATAAAATCGAGCATTATGTTGATTACACATGCCAAGCCTACAAAATAAAGCGGTGTCTTTGAATCACCCAATCCACGCAGGATACCACATACAACGTTATACCCTATTATAAACAGAATACCAGCCGAACATACCAGAATATAGTTTTTAGTATCAGCCATCGCTTCCGCAGGCGTGTGCATCAGTTCGGTTATCTGCCCATGAAATGCCACCATGACCAAGGTCAGCAAGACTCCTACGATTGAAAATAGCCACACGGAAGAACCGATTGTAAAAGCTACTTTCCGGTCATCTTTTGCTCCGATAGCGATAGCAATCAGCACGGTTGTGCCTGTCGTAATGCCAAGAATAATACCTGTAATCGTCTGCATCACCTGACTGCCGATAGCCACAGCCGCCACACTTGCCGAATCATCATATTGCCCCACAACAAACAAGTCGGCTCCACCATAAAGCGCCTGAAGCACATTGGCAATAAGAAAAGGCACTGCAAATTGCAGCAATACCTTCGGAACACTTCCTTGTGTCAAATTTAACTCTTTCATAGTTTCTCCGCTACTTTACCTCTTATCTTAAATTGTTACAATAAAAAATAGTGCCGGACAAGCGAATGATTTACACCATTCATCTTATCCAGCACTATAATTATCTATTATAGCACCCTCCGATGAGGATTTTTATGCCTGTCCCTATTTTCGGGCTGCAAATATGGGCTTTGTTTTTATAACTACCAAATTATAACTGATTTTTATTTTTGAATGGTACAATCAGGTATCAATGTGAAGCTTTTATTGCAGCCGCTTTTCTACTCCCGGAAGCGGAAGAAAGCAGCCAATCGGTCCGGATTCAGCGTATAGCGGGCACGTTCTTTTAAAAGTGGTTCGGCGTTCATCACTGCACAAGAATGAGATACTACTGACATCATCTCCCAATCCTTCAGTGAATTTCCGACAACCAATACTTGGTCAAGGGGAAAAGCTAAAGCCTTGCATATATGAAGCACTCCTTTCCGTTTGTCAACGTCCTTATGGATAACCGTAATAAGAGGTGGTTTATAAAACACCTGATAAGGTTTCTCTTTTAAGCGAGAAAGAATATTTATTCTCTCTTCCTTATCATAAACCAGCATGCTGTACTTATAAACTTGGCCTTCATAGCTATGCGCCGTTATCTTTGCGGATTCTTCGTTTATGTCCAGTAGTAATTCAACCGGCATACACCGGCTCTGCCCGCCATATACCAGTAATCCACCGTCGGCAAACACCCCTCCTTCAAACAGGCTGAAAAGAGCCTTGCCTAACTTTCTCCGTGCCTGTTGCATAGATAAAGAAGTAGCAAGATATAAGGGAACAAATTGCGCTATGTACCGCAAAGCATGGGCATAACTTTCCGAAACCCTTCCCTGGGCATCGGTAAGTGTTCCATCCACATCAAAAAACACGGAAGTAATGAAAGGCTTATCCGGGATCCGCCAAAATGCACCTGCTCCCATTATTCGATGCAAAGGATGATTAGTCAAATTACTGAAAGCAATGTAACAGTCACAGACCTTCCGCCGACAAGGAAGCAAGGGGGCCAACATTTGATTCTGATAAAAATTTCCTATCTTCACCTGACTTCGGGGACAAGCAAAGATATCTCCTTTCCAATCAATAAAACAACTACTTCTCCCTCCCGAACAGATAGTCCATTGAGCCGAAGCGTTTTTTAAATCATATTCAAAAAGGTTATCCAGTTGCGTAAAGAAACGAATATCTTCTATGCTTAACGGAGACTTCAAACCTTGCATAGCATTAATAAACAAATAAATATCCGGCAAAAGAGCATTTCGCAAATCGCTAAGTACACTTTTTGCCATCGGATTGCCTACCGCTCCGGCACAGACCTGTATTCCTGCATTATAAAGTGTATGAAGTCGCCGGACAAAACTTTCTACTGAAGTCATTTCCGGATGAAAGCTGGCCCAAATCTTGATCTTACTTATCAATGCCGGTGTAGCCGGAAATTCGTCCAGCCATTCATCGGCCGAAAAAGAAAGATTAGTCTGACAGGAAATTCCGGCCACTTGTGGCAACGCCGCTAAATGAATGATCCCTTTCCGATAATAACGATGTATCAATGCTTCACCGTAAGGAATGATAAATAACTGCAACGGGCCTCCTTGCCATTGTTCAATAGCCGTAATAAAACGGTTCCACGCCTGTTCATCCTGCGTAGTGGCTGTCAGATGTGACTTTTTACCGAACGGACAATAAGAGCAGGTATAATTGCAGCTATTCAATTTACCGCGATAATAGATACGCTTGATGGAAAGTAAAGACCCCTCGTTTTTCATTTCCATTTCGTTCAATAAGAATAAGTTTCCATCAGCCCTCTTATTTCAGGGGTAATGAACAACTGACCAATATAATCAGAGTATCCCATTCCTTCGGAAGTAAGACAAATGCGGTCATCTGTATTTTCTATCCATTGCCGTTCTGCCAGTTGCCGAAATAATGGAATATCATCCGGTGATTCGCCAAAACGACGCTCATATTCGGCTTTATCAAGCCCCATATAATACATCAGATTTTTAATGATGAAACGTTGTCTTCGTTCTTCTTGAGAGAGAATAAATCCATTGCGAGCTACTGTAAAATCAGCAGTGCCCATATAGTCATCTATCTCTCCGGCAATGCAGTGTTGAGAAACAGTATACCGGGTGGCATAATGCAAATGGCCCAAGTAACTACGTCCACCGGAACCACACGAAAGCATCACTTCATCTCCACAGGAGATTTCCGCATCAGTAGACGGATGATGAATAAAACGCCGCATCGACTTTTGTAGAAAGCCTCTGTCTTTCAACAGATCACGGGCGGCACAATACATCCGGAAACAGACATCATCAGGTTCCCGCTCCGTGATAGCTGTTCCCTGTCGCACATATAACGGATAAATAAAGAGTTCGTTAGGCTGAAACAGAAGAGCCTGCTCCAACGAATAGAGAAAACTATCCACTGTTTGTCCTTTGATTCCGTAAATCAAGTCGATATTAAAAAAAGGAAATTCCATCTTCCGGATAGTTTCCAACGCCTGATTGATCGTGTCTTGCCGGGGACGTCTTTTCAAAGCTGTTAACTCTTCATTGAAAAAACTTTGTATACCGATACTTATACGAGCCACTCCTGCTTGTTTCAACCATGTCAAACGAGCAGGATCAGCATACTCCGGTGATGTTTCTATGGAAGTAAAAGCATGTGAGGGATGCACTCCGAACAGGGCAGCCGTCTCCAATAAGTATTCCAGTTGGGAAACAGTGAGGAGCAACGGCGTGCCTCCTCCAATGGCGAAACTGTCAAAGATCAGTCCGGTGGTGAGAGGTGACAATTGTTGTGCCTGCTTGCGAAGGGTTTCCAAATAAGTTGCGATATAATCCGCACGATTGGTTTGTAGAGAAAACAGGTTACAATATCCACATTTATGACTACAAAAAGGAATATGGAAATAGAGTGATGCCTTCTGCCCTTCCACCTGCTCCAGATAAGGAAGCAGCGAAACCGGAGATGGAAAAGGACGATAGGCAGTTTTATGTGGATAGCTATACATATAGTCTACATATCGTGGTAGCGGTTGATTCATTGTTTCGTTAAAATAAAGTGTTTGTAAGGGACTGTATAAACCGTTTCGTGAGATATGCAATGGTATTCATACCCATCTTCACCATAACAAGTGCCATGATCGGAAAGGGCAATCACCAGCGTATTGCTCCGTTTCTGAAAAGCCTGAAACAAACGAGGTAACTGACTGTCAATATATTGCAGGGCAGCCGCATGTGATTCTTTATCATCTTTCATTTTACCCTCCACATAATGACAGTTCGGATAATGGATAGCAGAAAAATTGATATACATGAAGATCCGTTTGTCGTCCGGATAATTTTCTAGTTTTTTCAATGCAAAATCAATCTGTTTTTCAGTACTATCGGGTGCTGTGCATCCAAAGGCAGGCAGCCAATAGCTTTTAGTAAAGTAACCGGGGAATACACGCCCCAGTTCATTACGCTTGCTAAAGAAGTTCACGCCACCTATACAAATCGTTTCATAGCCTGTATGGGCAAGGCTCTGCACAAAAGTCGCTTCTGTAAATGGATAACTTCCTTTAGGCGGAATACGTCCTGTACCCGCTTGCACGGGGAAAAACAACCAGTTACGGCTACGCAACGAATGAGGTTCTGCCGGAGAAGGCAGAAATCCGGCAAAGATGGCAAAATGAGACGGGTAAGTAAAATTTCCCGGAGCATGTCTTTTCTCCCATTCTCCTCCATGGCTGTTCAGTACAGGCGTTCTTCCGGCCGCTTCTTCCTCTTTGCTGACATCATACCGCAAGGTGTCAAAGCAAAGCATCAATATATCATGAGTACCCACCACCTGATTCATATCCAGCTCCGGATGACGGGTCTGTTCGCCAGCCGGCAGTTCATCTATTTGCATGGTTATATTTCTTTTTTATGTTTTTTATTTGTTGAGTATAAATAGAATTATGAGCGAACATATCCTGATAAACATGGTCTCCTTGTCCGTTGACTTCTATTATATAAGGAATATCCGTCCCTCTTTCTATCAATACATCTACTCCTGCATACTGCAAATCCAAGGATTGCACAGCTTCCTGACATTGAAAATAGATTTGTTGCCGCACCTCTTCGGATAGAGACAATTCATTCCACCAATGCGCCTTGTTGTTCAGGTGTAGATTCGTTATGCTTCCTTTGCTGCATCTCACAACGATATAATCTATTTCAGACTCCCGGCACACTACCCGAAGGTCGTAATTTTCTCCTTGCAATTGTGCTTTAGGAATCCATTCTTCGAGGATAGCTTCTGTTTGTATCACAGCTTCTGCCAATGGGATGATCTCTTTTTCCACGCTCAAACGATTGATTCGTTTGGTATTATGAATCACTCCGTCCACTTGCCGCAGCGTAGTATAGACTACCCACTTATTCCGGTTGGGCTGATAACGAATCGCCATAATGCCTCCCGCACCCGAACCATAACGGGGTTTTAAAAAGCATCCTCTACCACAATCGGCAAGAAGCTGCCGTAACTCATCGAAAGAGTGTGGAGACGGTAACATCGGAGTCACTTTCAGCCCTTTGTCCATCAGAACTTCTTTTGTTTCCTTTTTATCAAGAGCACGCAACAAAGCATCAGGAGTATTTAAAAAGCACACATCATCAGGCAGGCTCATCTCGCTCAAACGTTGCAATGTCTCCTTATATGCCTGATTCAACAGCGCATATTTCAGGAAATCAGTTTCATCACTTACACAAGGTTCCAGTTTGATAACTGCCTGCCGCAATAGCGGCAAGCAGTTAAAAAGTTCCTCATAAGTCATAAAACAAACTTCTGTCTGCAAGTGCTTACCTGCTTCAACAAAATATTCTATACGTTTGGATAAAGAGTTGCTGACAACGATTATCTGCATCTCCTATTCTGTAATCATCGGGTAATACCACAATTCACCATCATATTCATCCGCCTCTTCGGTTTCGGCAATGTCTATTTTCATAGGAAGGTTCTGCAACTGTTTCTTCATGTCCTTGCTCAAATAATTATAGCGCATATTGATAAACTTCAAGTGAGCGATTTTATCCATATTATCCAGCAACAACTGTGCACCTTCATCTTTCAGAGTACCAGCCGAAATATCCATGGTTTCAAGTTGAGGAAGAATATCCGATTCCAGGAACATTTCTACAATGCTGTCCTGTTCTTCAGAGTTAACAAGCCCCAGATAGGTCAGCTTCGGGAAACGCTCTTTGGAGAAAAGCGGACGGAAGATCTCAATATCACCTTCAAATCCGTAATCTTCCACACCAACATATAGAATCAGTTTTTCCAGATTGGGAAAGTCAGAAGCAAGAATGTCCTCTACCACTTCAGTAGGCATACCACCACTGATTATTTCCAGCGACCGCAACTCCGGACGTGAAGTTTTTCCCAAGCGCAGATTGTTTGTTCCTTTTATTTTCAGATCCTTCAATTTAGGCATACTATCGAGCAGCGGACTAAGGTCGGCTTGTTCAATCCATGAAATCTCCTGTTCTTCCTGTTCAATATCACCCCAGAACAGGCCTTCTATCTGCGCAAACTTGTCCTTATTTTCAATGAGACCTTGTAACAAAGCCGAACAGTCATCACCTTCATAATCCCAACAGCCAATCGTTATTTGCTTATATTCAGAGAGATGCTTGTCTTTCAATATCTTATCCAAAAGCTTCACATCGTTTTCATACTCATCATAGCTCAATGTATATTTCTTAGCTTCCACTTTCATTTCACGTGCCGTTTCTTCGGCAGTTTCCACATAACCTTTCTTTGTCTTCTCTGCAATCAGTTTGTTGGCAGCCTTTTCAGCTTCTTCAGTAGTTGCGTAGTTTTTCACTTGTGTTTGTCCGGCAGTCCCCAGCTTACCATAATTTACAGTAACATCTGTTCCGACTACCTCTATACTCCAGAATTTCTGCGATTTAAAATCTTGAAAAACGAATACTCTCTTCATAATACAGTTTTTAATGGTTGATATTTGCACACTCAACACAGAACGCGCATGAACAATACTTGCAAAAATAGCTATTTTATGTAATGTACAAAGAAATCTGTTTACTAATCTTTCAGGCTTATTCAAAAATAAGCCGCTTATCTATAAAACCAGTACATACAACAAAGGCTGCCTTTTGGGCAGCCTTCATTATTCTATTTATGTAATCTATCTGTTTAATCTTCAATCGTACATATACTTACACGGTTCCAATCCGGTTCGGTAAACATGTCGCCTACGCCCTGACCTTCAGCAGTGATGCGGGATGCACTAATCTTGTATTTATTAACAAGGATAGTTTTTACAGCCTCTGCACGTGCAGCAGCGATTCTTGCGTTGACCTCCACACTACCTTCCGGAGAAGCGTATCCTTTAATAACTACTTTTGAGTCAGCATATTTCTTCATGTATGAAGCTACACGTTCCACGTTAGGAAGTTGGGAAGCGTCAACCGATGATTTACCTTGTCTGAAAGTAATGATAGATTCGGGCACACGGGCGGTTTTCACTACTGTCTCTACCGGAACAACCTTTGTACGACAGGCTTCAAGTTCTTCTTGCAGTCCGTTGATGCGCTGGTTGGCGTTGCTGATCTGACCGTCTTTGTTGTTCACTTCCGAACGAAGCGCATTGATGGAAGAGTTCAATCCGTCAATTTCAGCTTGGTTGTACACTCTCACTTTTGCAAAATGATGTGTTCCGTTACTTGTCTTAAAGTGATATGTCAATCCGGCTGTCAATTCGAAACCTGCGTTATTGGCATTGAAACGGCTCTTTGTTTCGGGGTAAGTGCCTTGCATATCATATACAATGGCAGGTTTGATACCCAATGTCCATGCTTTGCTTTCGCCCAAGTTGAAGTTGAAATTCAATCCCAAACGGGTAGACCAAGTGTTCTGATCTCCATCACCATTCACATAATAATGTAACCAGCCCATTCCTGCAACGGCTTCCACTTCAAACAAACGGGGTTCGCCTTTGTAACCAGCAAACAGGTTCATCAGGTTGACTTTACCCAATACGCTGACGTCGGAAGCATCGAAAGATGTTTTACTCGGAGTAGTATTAATGTATCCCATTCCTTGGAATCCCAAACCGAAGATAGGAGTTAATTGCTTGGAAACTCCCACTCCAAAAGCAGGACGCATACTTTTAAAGAAAGCACTGTGAGTAAGGGGAGTGATTGCACCGGCATTGACTTCCACAGACCAATTGTCTGTTACTTTTGTACCTTCTACAACTGATTGGGCATTTGCTGTAACGCCACCCAATATCAAGGCTAATAAAATAATCGATTTTCTCATAATCATAAGTTTTATAATGTAATGTTTTATCTGCTAAATCATTAGAAATGCTTTATTTGTCCATATCTAACTTTCTAGTTCATTTTTTAATTCGTTATTCACTTTAAACAACATATCATATTAAAAATTAGTTCGCAAGCCTGGTAGCCAATTAACATCTATTGTGTTTTCGAGCAATCTAAAATATGAAAAATAGAACATCGACCGGGAGTTGTCAAAGGAAACATTAAAATCAACGTCTATATCGCATAGAGAACGGAGTAATGGAAGATATAAGCTATCGTTTCCTTCCTCATCCTTCCAAAAAGATTTCTAAAAAAAAACGCTCAAACGGATGCTGTTTTTACCGTTTGGGCGTTACTTTTGGGGTTTGAAATTATATACTATACTTTTATTATCAATTCCCTACTATCCTTCTTCCTCTACTAACCATCGACTCAAATTACGTTCTTCCTTACTGAACTCTGCACCTATTTTCACTATACGGCAACCATTAGTAGTATAAGGTATGAGATAGCCGCGATTATCAATCTGTGCCAATGCTTCTTCTGCGGTACCGTTTAGCTTAAATTCGAAGACATAAACAGCATTTGCTGTTTTCACCACAGCGTCAGCACGTCCCAGGGCACTTTGCACTTCGGCGTTAATAAACTGCCCCAGCAGTTTAAAAACAAGATAGAATACCACTTGATAGTGACGCTCTGTCTTATCATTCAGTTCGTAGGGGAAATCAGCAAAGAACGCACGAAGGCGGGTGAGGAAAGCCTCAACATCTCCTGCCCTTAGTTCTTTTACAAACTGTCCGATATAGAAGGGGGCTTTCGATTCATCCAACGAGGTATAAAACGGAGTGATAAAATTAAGAAAGCCATACTTCACCTCATCATTGGGGTACCCCAGCTTGTAGAGACGCAGTTCTGTATCATATCCTTTAATGGTCAGATATCCGCTTTGATAAATCATCGGCACAGGGTTGTTTACGTCAGCACGGTCGTCGGTAAGAGAGGCGGCAGTTACTTCCAATCCGTCCAGTTCACGCAAATCATAATGGGTCTTCTTCAGCATTTCGGCTAGGAAAGTAGGTGTTCCGCTGGCAAACCAGTAATTCTCAAACATCCCGCTCCTAAGCACATTCAGTATGCTGAACGGATTGTACATACCTTCCTTACGGACATAGTTGAAATGATATCCGTCATACATACGAGTAAGGTATGCCATACAATCTTCTTTTGTCAAACCGTTCCTTTCTGCCAACCGTTCCAGTTCCGGGATGAAATTGGCTTCAATTTCCGGGCGGGTCATACCACAAAGAGCATTGTATTGCGGGTCGAAGCTGATATCGATCAGTTGGTTGAGAGTGCTGAATATACCCATTTGAGCAAATTTGGTCACTCCGGTGATAAAGACGAAGCGCAACCAGGGGTCTGCTGATTTCAGTACAGTATAAAAAGCGGTGAGCATTTCGCGGAACTTGTCTTGTAATTCCGGATTATGCATGGAGCGAAGCAGCGGTTTGTCGTACTCGTCAATAAGAACAACTACGCCACGACCTGTTTGTCGATAAGCTTCTTTAATGACTTGCATGAAACGACCGGAATAACTCAAACCTTCCTCACTGGTTCCATAGACTTTTTCCCAACTACGAAGCTGCAATTCAAGTCCGTTTCTCAATCCTTCTATTTCAGAGTAATCCTCGGCATTAAGGTCAAGATGCAATACAGCGTGTTCGTTCCATTCTGTTTCGAGCTGTTCAATGGCAAGTCCTTCAAAAAGCTCTTTCTTTCCACAGAAATACGCTTCTAACGTAGAAAGCAGCAGACTTTTGCCAAAACGACGCGGACGGCTAAGGAAATACGGATTGCCCGTTGAGGCAAGTTCGTAGACAAATGCTGTTTTGTCAACATACAAATAGCCGTCGCGACGAAGTCTCTCAAAACTTTGTATCCCGATAGGCAGATTGCGCCGAGGCCCTTTCAAACGGTCCATGATATCCATAACTTCTTCTCTTTATAAATGAAACCTTTGCAAAGATAACAAATCTTGCAGTGAATCGATCATCAAATATGAGGTTTTATTATCTCGTCCTGCAAAGTTTCCGACAGATAAAAACAGGTATTCAAGGTGCATTTCAAAACAAAGCTGATAGATAACATAGAGTAACAAGAATAGTGGAGAAACTATATTTTATAAAATTAAATTACCCAGTCAATATATCAATTATTATTATCACAACCGCACAAGTTTCTATCCTTTAGAGAAAGGTTATACAAAAAAGATAACAACCTACCACATAAACATAAAGAGCGTTATTAATAAATACTGTGACCGTTTATTATAAACGTCCCCCCTGTTTATTATAAACTTTAAAATCTGAATTTGCAAAAATATATTCAATAATAGGTTACAAAAAAGGCTGCGAACTCTGTAAAGTTCGCAGCCTTTGGGCTATATTTGTTGCCTTATCCCCTAGTATAAGCTAAGGGAATGAGCTAAGTTCGTTGTAATATTATACTATTTTCCATCCATTTCATATCCATATTCCGTCTCTTTTTTCATTTAGTATTCATTCGTTTCATACTTTCCCGGACTACAAATATACAACATTAAAAAGCGTTTGTCAAGTCCCGGATAGATTTTAATCGTTACCTTTCGGGATGCATCAATGTCTTTATTATTTTTCCGGAATCACTTCGTTCAGACAGGCTATGGCATTGAGTGTGCGCGGATAACCAATAAATGGCAAGAGTTGCGTTACGACTGCCAGCAACGTATCTTTATTATTCCCTACGTTGACATTTCCCTGTATGTGACTTTTTACCTGCGATTCACAGCCGCCTAAAGAAACAAGTATCGAGAATGTAATCAGTTCGCGGGTCTTTACATTCAGTCCGCTACGTGTCTGATAGTCACCGAAACAGTTGGCGGAGAGGTAACGTTGGATGTGCTTCTGATTGTCAGGGGCGTTCTTATGCATCTGTTCTATCCGTTCACCAAATATGGATTTCTGCAACTCCAGTCCCTTATTGAAACGTGTTTCGGATGATACAACCGATTGTCCTTCCAAAGGAAGACGCACGCCACGGGCGAGCAATATATCATTGGTGATACCGATAAAATCTCTGACCTTAGCCATGCCCGCATAGGCTACTGACTGGTAAAGGATTTCTTTTATTTCTATCGAAGTAATGCCTTCATTAAGTGCGCTTTCGAGTGTGATGCGGTATTCGGCCTGCGCTTGTGAAGCAATATTGGATGCCAATGTTACCATAAGACGGGTTTTAATGTCCAGTGCACCGTATTCTTGCACTTCTTTTGTAAAATTACTAAATATATCGTCCAATTCAGGATCGGTAGCTTGCAGTCCGATTGCTACGTTACCTTTCGTTGCTTCGGCATACTGTTGGTCATCCACTCGTTCCAACCATGTATTCTGGTTGGTCTGCGGATTGCATCCGATAGCAAGGTGTGAGAACCAACTATCAGGAGCGGCGCCATGCCAGTGTTCTATGTTTGGAGCAATTTCAACCACATCACCGGGAAGCAAACGACGCGCCGCTTTACCACGTTCCTGATAATATCCCACACCGCCGACGGCAATCAGGAGTTGTCCACCCGTATGGCTGTGCCAATTATTCCGGCAGCCAGGCTCAAAAGTAACGTTGGACATGGGTACATTCAAGTCTTTGTTACCAGTCAGCGGTGCCAGCCAAGATCTACCCGTGAAATATTGTTCGAATCCTGTATTTGCTTTTCCTACCGGAAATGCGCTGATGTTTTGAGGTACTTCTTCTTTTTTCATATTCTGTGCATTTATAGATTGCATCGGGATTTGCATCATTCCGATAGCTGTTACAATAATAAAAAACAATTTTCTCATATAACTACGTATGGTTTATTATTTATGAACTCTCTGATAATGCAAAGTTAGCTATTCTGTTCCAACTCTTTATGATACAAATTACGGATATAGAAACCAATATTACTGATTCAATTTACTTAATCTTCAGCCCGGGAATGAGTGGAGTGGTATCTACCAGTTCGAGCGACTGCACCATATCAAGCGTTCCTTTTTTATATTTCTGAAAATGAGACGTAGCAATATGGCTTTTATAAGCTGCTTCATCAACATAAATTTCAAGAATTGTCACATGGTGGGGACGTTCTTTCTCCGCTACGGCATAGAGTACCAGCACACCTGGTTCTAATCGCATGGAGGCTTCGATTTCTTCCTTCAGATAAGCATTATATTCTTCCAGTCGTGCCGAATCGACTGTTATGCGAGACAACCGTACTTTATTATTTTCGGTGGCAAACTGCTCAACCGGTTTAATGATGCTGGCCGAAATAGCGGCAGCAAACAATAGAAAAGCAATCAGTAACTTTTTCATCTTGATAACTTATGATAGTTCGAATTTCAGTATTAAATTACCGATTACAAAGTTACTGGGAATCATCCACCCCGGATGTAGACGATTTACGGATATTTATACCCCAATCATGGATTTTGAAGATGGAGAACTAATTTTATGGATAAAAGAATTATATTTGTAACCTACTAAAAGCAGACAACGCTATGGAAGAGAATTATAAAGACGAAATGATTGTAATAGATAACGTGAATCGTTATAACGAAATATTCGGACTTGAAACCAAACATCCGTTGGTCAGCATCATCGATCTCACCAAGGCCACCACATGGCCTACACGCGCATGGTTTCGCTATGAAGTGTATGCGCTATTCTTGAAGAATGTAAAATGCGGTGATATTAAATACGGTCGTCAATATTATGACTATCAAGACGGAACCATTGTCTGTTTTGGCCCCGGGCAAATTACTGATTTGGAATTGATCCAAAATATTCAGCCCAATGCGCACGGCCTCCTATTCCATCCCGACCTCATACGAGGCACCAGCCTCGGACAAGAAATAAAAAACTACTCATTCTTCTCTTACGAAACCAATGAAGCACTCCATCTTTCTGAAGAAGAGCGACAGATAGTAATGGATTGCCTGCAAAAAATAGTAATCGAACTAAACCATGCTATCGACAGACACAGTCGCCGCCTCATCTGTACCAATATCAGATTGCTGCTTGATTACTGTATGCGCTTTTACGAACGGCAGTTTGAAACCCGAAACAAAGTTAACAATGATATTATCGTCCGCTTCGAACATCTGCTCAATGAATATTTTGAAGGAGATGCTCCGCAACATTTAGGATTGCCATCGGTCAAATACTTTGCCGACAAAGTATTTCTTTCTCCCAACTACTTTGGCGATATGATTCGTAAGCAAACTGGTAAAACCGTCTCCGAATATATTCAGGATAAAATGATTGAACTGGCAAAAGAACAACTCTTGTCTTCAGATAAAACAACGAGTCAGATTGCCTACGAAATCGGATTCCAGTATCCACAACATCTTAGCCGAATGTTTAAACGAATTGTCGGGATGACTCCTAATAAATTCCGCACGCAAACCTGACATTTTAAATACAGATAGCGTCATTATTAGATCAACACATTTCTCCCTAATACTCCCCGTTCTGGTATTTTTTACGTTATGAACGGGAAGTGCTTAACATAGCATTACAAGTGACTTTTTTACTGACGAGATAATACGAATATTAAAGAAGCGTCAATCCTCTATCTGTTTAAGGATTCTACACGGATTGCCAACCGCCAGCACATTGGCCGGAATAGACTTTGTGACAACGCTCCCTGCCCCAATAGTTGTATTATCGCCAATAGTTACTCCCGGAAGAATGATGCATCCTCCACCAATCCACACATTATTGCCAATAATCACCGGAGCTGTCTGTGACTTCCAAAAAGTACTGTTTTCAGAGGTTCTTTCCAATGCCTTTGTAGAATGAAAAACAGTATAAATATGTACTCCCGGCCCAATCCCCGAATTATCACCGATAACAATCTTGTTACAATCAAGAAAAACGCAATTCATATTAATCTCTACATTCTTCCCGATATAAATATTCTCACCATAGTCCACAAAGAAAGGAGCACTAATCCAGACATTATCCCCCCTTGAACCGATTAATTCATCTAATAAATCAGAAATTTTACCTGCATCAGTAGTGAGAGTATTATTATACTCCTGTTGAAGCTGCTTTGCTTTATGCCATCTGGTCAGTAACTCATTATCAGCACAATCATAAACTTCTCCCGCCAACATTTTTTCTTTTTCTGTTTTCATTTCTCAAATTATTGGTTTATTCATCCTGATACAAATATAAGGAATTATATTATCGAAATGATATAAGATGTACATCGTTTTCTATTTATTGCGCTTTACGCTTCCGACTTATCAACATCACTCCCAACAGAATAACCAGCAAACCGGAAACCTGAATAAAAGTAACCTGTTCGTTTCCTAAAAAGACTCCTAAAAGAACAGCAATAAAAGGATTGACATAAGCATGTGTCCCTACCTCCGCAGCCGGACGCACTTTCAACAGCCAAACGTATGCCGAATATGCCAGTAAAGAACCGAAAGAGACTAAATAAAGCAGGGAGAGCCAGCTTGTAACCGAGACTTCACGCAAATCGGCCTCCCGGACATCTCCATTGATAACAGCACAAAGCCAAAACATTCCACTGGCAAAAAGCATCTGCCAGGCAGAACCGGCAAAAGCATTCACTTTTTCTTCACGAGAAGAACGATATTTGGCATATAGCGTTCCCAAAGCCCAGGATATGCACCCGAAAATAAGGAGCAGAATACCACGCTCACTATACGAATGTAACCATCTGACATTGAGTTGCTCTGCATAAAGCATCACTACCCCTCCGAAACCAATCAAACCTCCCATTATAGTAAGTGGATTACGGAAATTAGTACGCCACATCGGGACATCCAACAGCAAAATCCAAAGAGCCGTGGAAGAAGCGATAATGGCTACAAGGCTACTGGTCAGATAACGTTGCGCCAACATAACGACAGCCATATCTACAAACAACAATACAATGCCACTAACGGCGGAACGTTTTACCAAGCTTTTCTTTATAATTTGTTCTCCCCGCAAATAACAGATTCCCAGAAGTATAATCCCGGCAGCCGTAAACCGGAGTGCTCCGAGAAGGAAAGGCGAAAAGTCTTTCAAGGCCACACCGATAAAAAAATAGGTGGAGCCCCAGACTACATAAATGAGAAAATAGGCAACAACAATACCTACCGTATTCCCTTTCGAACAATTCAGACTTTCCATATTACTTCTTTTCATTCGTATTTACGGGGAGTGAGAAGGGGGATTTCTCAATAAACTGACAATTATTTTATTATTTCAAAGCCCGCTTCAATCTGTTTAATCCATCTATCAACCGCTGTCGCGGACAGGCAATATTGATACGGATAAATCCTTCACCAGCCTCTCCATACAAGCTGCCTTCGTTCACCCAAAGTTTTTCTTTCTTCAACAAGTCTTTGACTATTTCCTCTGACGCCTGATGCAGAACCGAACAATCTACCCAAACTAAATACGTACCTTCCAACATCATTACAGGAAATTCCGGAAGATAGGTCTCGAAATAACCTTTTAAATAGATGTAATTCGCAAACAAATAGATTTTAAGTTCTTCCAGCCATTCTTCACCCTCATTATAAGCAGCTATCAACGCCTCCACTCCAAAAGGATTCACATCACAGACTTCATTCATATTAATCGCTTTATTTATCCGCACCCGCACATCGGCATCTGCAGAAATGATATTGGCTATCTGAAGTCCTGCCAAATTAAAGGCTTTGCTAGGCGAAACAAAAGTGACCGAGTTCAGTAGGAATTCTTCTGATATAGAAGCAAAAGGAGTATATTCATGCCCCAGAAATACCAATTCACAATGAATTTCATCCGCAACCACAAACACATTATTTCGAAGACAAATCTCACCTATCCGCCTTAATTCTTGCTTGCTCCACACTCTTCCGGCAGGATTGTGCGGATTGCATAACAACAGAAGTTTGACCTTCGGGTCTAAAGTTTTCCGCTCCAAATCATCTAAGTCAATCTGATAGCCCCTGTTTCTATATACCAAAGGATTGGCAATCATCTCGCATCCGTTATTACGGATAGAGGAGAAAAAACAGTTATATACAGGTGTCTGCACCATTACTTTATCTCCGGGCAGTGTCAATGCTTTAATAACAGCAGATATTGCCGGCACAACACCGGTGGTGTAAATAATCCACTCTTTTTCCATCCGCCAGGCATACCGTCGAGCAAACCAATTTACAACAGCCTCGTAGTATGCATCAGGTACACGTACATAACCGAAAATCCCATGTTCCACCCGTTTCTTCAATGCCTCCACGACAGGGGGAGCCGTACGGAAATCCATATCAGCTACCCACATCGGCAATACATCCGCATCTTCAGCCGAATCCCATTTATAAGAATTCGTTCCTCTGCGTGGAATAATTTCATCGAAATTATACTTCATATTTCAATTAAAACAGGTTAGATCGTCCCAAAGTTTCAATTCGCAATTTCCCGGCACTTTAAGGTTTTCGTCCAAAATGATTGCTCCGAAACTTTCGGCAACAATACTTCCCGTACGAGGATTTTTTACGCTATGAACGGGACTTTTAATCGTTGCCTTCACACTACTGTTTTCAAAAGCAAGGTCAGCATCTTCCGCCATCGTACAATTTTCCATCACCAGATCATGTGCGTAGCAAAGCGGTTGAGTCCCCGAAATCTTGCAATTTACCAAACGTAAGTTTTTAGAATGCCATCCCAGATATTCTCCGTTCAGCTCGGAATCATAGACTGTCACATTTTCCGTATTCCAGAAAGCATCTTTGGAGTTGATAACTGCATTACGGATTTCTACATTCTTGCAATATTGGAACGAATAGTTCCCGTTTTGGGCATAGTTTTGTATCTTAATATTCTCACTGTGTATAAAAAGGTAATCCGCTTTATCAATCTGTACGTTCTTCAGATCTATATTACGACAATACCAAAACGTTTCCAAAGCATTAGGCAACTGTACGTTTTCGAGTTTTATTCCGTCCATTTCACGGAACATCTTCGGTGCTTCTACCAAGGTATCTGCCATTTGCAGACTTTGAGAGTACCATAGAGCAGCACGGGCTCCCTCTGTAAAGAGACAGTTTTTCACAATGAATCCGTTGGTATGCCAAAAAGGATATTTTCCTTCAAAGCGACAGTTGATTGCTATAATATTACTACATTCTTTCAACGCAGATTCACCGGCGTGAATTGTTACATCTTCCAGTTGAAGGTCGTGGGTCGCGAACAGAGGACGTTCGCCTCCATATTCTTTATTTCTTATTTGTTCCATTAGTTTATTCTTTAATCTGTTATTTCAAAAGTTACATTTACACTTCCTGTTATCACTATTTCTTCAGATACTCCTTGAAGAAAGATTCCAGCTTGTCAAATGGTATAAGGCTTACACGGTCGTAAAGGTCTACGTGTCCGGCGCCGGGTACTATATACAGTTCTTTAGGTTCGGCGGCCAATCGGTAAGCGTCTTCACTAAATTCACGTGAGTGGGCATTTTCACCGGTGATGAAAAACATAGGGCGGGGTGAAATAGTCTCAATATCTTCGAAAGGATAGAAATTCATAAATTTCACATTGCTTGAAAGTGTAGGATGAGTGGTGGTCATAGGAGTTGCTCCGTCGGGGGTAAATTCTCCTCTTTGTGTACGGTAGAACTCATAGAACTCCCGTTCAATCGGACTGGACTTTTCTGTCAGTTGATGTACGGTGCCACCTGTATATTGAGTTTCTCCACCTAAAAATTCAGCATAACGCTGTTCTGCCGCTTCAGCCATTATTTGCTTTCTCTGTTCCAATGTCAATGAGTGTTTTAACCCGTTACGGCTAGCCGTACCCATATTGTACATACTGATTGTCGCAATGGCTTTAAGGCGAGGGTCTATTTTCGCTGCACTGATAGCAAAACTTCCACTACCGCAAATACCGATTACTCCAATCAGATTCCGGTCAACAAATGGACGGGTACCTAAAAAATCAACTGCGGCACTAAAGTCTTCCGCATAAACTTCCGGCAGAACAGCATTACGCGGTTCGCCTTCACTCTCACCCCAAAAAGACAGGTCTATGGAGAGTGTTACAAAACCCCGTTCGGCCATTTTCGTTGCGTAAAGATTCGCGCTCTGTTCCTTGACAGCTCCCATTGGATGTCCGACAATGATTGCAGGGTATTTGTCCCCTTCTTTCATATTCTTAGGCAGAAACAAATTTCCGGCTACCTTCATTTTATACTGGTTGGAAAAAGAAACTTTCTCCACACTTACCAAATCACTTTTATAAAAGTTATCTGCATCTGTCTGTGCAGAAGAAAAACTAGTTCCAAGCATCATCATAAATACAGTTGTTAATAATAAAATCCGTTTCATATCTCTTGTGTTTTAATAATTAAAGAATTGATTATCTATTTTCTACGTTGCAAAAATAGGGTGAAATAAAGAGACTGTATGTAGATGAATTACTGACATTATTACCCGAATTACAGATTCTATTTTTTATCAATCTGCTATAATATCTATTCTAACCTATTTAAGGAAATGAAGTAAGTATCAAAACCAAGGAAGCCAAAGTCAGACTTCCTACTTTAGCGAACGCCAAATTTATTACGAGAAGTAACTAAAGAATCATTAAACAAAATGAGAAAAGTCGAAACTGAAAAAGAATTCTGATGAGTACTTCCAGTTCAAAAGGATAAAGACAGCCCCAAAAGGCCTTTAGGCAACCACGCTACCATACTGATTGCCGACAAATTACATTTTCACTTATTTATTAATAAAATCTCAATACACTAAATCACATTGACAAATAAATATCTGTTTTGCCGAATTATCGTCAAATGCCTCTTCTTCAAATCCGCCATACTTATGATTAATATGAAAACCATTCCATTCCAAATATGAATCTAACTCTTGAGGGAAGAACATTCTCATATCCAGATTTTGAATAGAGTTGAACTTGCCATTGATAAAATAATGCCATTCGATACGGTTAATCTGAGTTTTATTTTCATATCGCATAGTCTGCTTTATCAATACTTCTCTACCGTCATCGGTTGTATATGCAGCAATTTCTTTCTGCTCTTTTCCACCTTCAACTATATATTGGATATTCGGATTAAAACAATCAAACAGAAATAAGCCACCGTCTTTGAGGTGATTCTTAACGACATTAAATACCTTAAATAAATCTTCATTCTTATATAAATGATGAATTGAATTAAACGGAATAAAGATAAAGTCGTATTTTTCCGGCAAATTCAAAGTTCTGATATCTGCCTCGATAAAACTTATTTCTAATCCTGCTTCGGAAGCTTTAATTTTTGCCTGGGCAAGCATTGAAGGGGTATAATCAATCCCAGTAATATCATATCCTTCCTTTGCAATGGGCAGAGTGAGCCTGCCCGTACCACAACAAAGTTCAAGTATCCGGGCATCCTTGTTTTCCGGCAGCCATCGCTTATAAAAGTACCAATCATCTAGATTAGTATTCATCGCATCATAAATATTTGCATCATAAATTAAATCGCCCACTTTATAATCACTATTCATATATGTTGTCCTCCAATATATATTATCTACTATTTTTATGTTTATCGTCAGTCCTATTTTCCAAGGTCGGTAATATAGGTAAAATAATCCGTAATCTATATACAAACCGAATCTAAAATCAGCAGTATCTTTGCAGTGTGATAAAGATAATAGGTATAAACGTAAAAAACAAATTGATATGTATTTAGAAAATATTTACTCTCCTGCAGACGTAAAGAAGTTATCGTTTAAAGAACTCAATGATTTAAGTAATGAAATCCGTGCATCACTCCTGCAAAAGTTGAGTGAACACGGCGGGCATTTCGGCCCTAATTTCGGAATGGTGGAAGCGACTATCGCTTTACATTATGTATTCAACTCACCAGAAGACAAGATTGTTTTTGATGTATCGCATCAGAGTTATGTACATAAGATGCTGACCGGACGGAAAGATGCTTTTCTCTATCCGGCAGAGTATGACAACGTATCCGGTTATTCCGAACCACAAGAAAGTAAGCATGATTTTTTTGTTATCGGTCATACTTCCACTTCCGTCAGCCTGGCTAGCGGATTGGCAAAAGGACGCGACCTGATCGGTGGCAATGAGAATATCATAGCTGTGATAGGCGACGGTTCCTTAAGTGGCGGCGAAGCATTTGAAGGATTGGACTATATGGCGGAGCTTGGTACAAACATGATTATTATTGTCAATGACAATCAGATGTCTATTGCCGAAAATCACGGTGGACTATATAAGAACCTGAAAGAATTGCGTGACAGTAACGGTCAGTGCGAATGTAACTTCTTCAAGGCGATGGGACTGGACTATATATATGTAAATGACGGTAACGATGTACAGGCGTTGATTGAAGCATTCTCCAAAGTGAAAGATATTCAGCATCCGATAGTAGTGCATATTAATACCTTAAAAGGTAAAGGTTATGCACATGCCGAACAAGATAAAGAGACTTATCACTGGCGCACTCCATTCAATCCGGAAACCGGAGAAGCAAAAGTCAGTTATGAGGAAGAAGATTACAGCGAAGTAACCGCTCAATATCTGCTGAAAAAGATGAAAGAAGATTCTCGTGTGGTGACAATCACTTCGGGTACTCCTGCCGTTCTCGGATTCACTCCGGACCGCCGCAAGGAAGCTGGCAAACAGTTTGTAGATGTCGGTATTGCAGAAGAACACGCAGTAGCTCTTGCTTCGGGTATCGCAGCCAATGGCGGAAAACCTGTTTACGGAGTGTATAGTACATTTATCCAACGTTCATACGATCAACTTTCGCAAGACCTCTGTATCAATAATAACCCGGCTGTTTTGTTGGTATTCTGGGGAACACTGTCCGGAATGAATGATGTAACTCACCTCTGCTTCTTCGATATTCCGCTCATCAGCAATATTCCTAATATGGTTTATCTGGCACCGACTTGCAAAGAGGAATATCTTGCTATGCTAGAATGGAGTATCCGCCAAAATGAACACCCGGTTGCTATCCGTGTGCCGGCAACAGATGTAATTACTTGTGGGGAACCGGTGGAGACTGATTATAGTGTTCTCAATCGCTATAAAGTGACGCATCGTGGATCGAAAGTAGCCATTCTTGCTTTAGGTTCGTTCTATGGATTGGGACAGTCGGTTGCATCACTTCTGAAAGAAAAAGCCAATATTGATGCAACACTCATCAATCCACGTTACATCACCGGTGTAGACAACGAACTGATGGATGAACTGAAAGCAGATCACGAATTAGTGATTACGTTGGAAGACGGTGTATTGGATGGCGGTTTCGGTGAAAAGATTGCCCGTTATTATGGTGCTACAAACATGAAAGTTCTGAACTTTGGAGCTAAAAAAGAATTTGTTGACCGATATGATATACAGGAGTTTCTCCGTGCCAATCATCTGACGGATGAACAGATTGTAGAAGATATCACAGCAGTGATCGGTTAAAATCAAATCCATTCACTATATATTCAGGTAGGTTGATGTATACGGTCTTTAAGGACAGTTGCATCAACCTACTTCCATTTTCATTCAAATCAGCCAACTTATTATTTAAATTCATTATATTCCCTATTCAGTTCAGTAATTCCCCATTCAGTTCAGCAATCCTTTCCGTTCAAATCAATAATCCTTTCCGATAATTCAACGGAGTCTGTCCCGCATTTCTTTTAAAGAACTTACAAAAACCGGCTGCATCACTAAACCCCAGTTTAGTAGCAATCTCGCCAACCGTAAATTTGGTAGAGCTCAATAAAGTACGCGCTTCCATTACTAACAATTCATTAATAAGGCTATTGATAGTCTTACCTGTTCCAAGACGTACAATACGTGCCAGGTACTGTTCACTAATAGCCAGTTTATCCGCATAAAAGCTCACGAAATGTTCTTCCCTAAAATTACGAGTAACGAGTGCATGAAATTCTTGCAGAACATGATCTTTACGACTGATCTCTTTTTTGATAACGGTCTTTCGGGAAAGAAAATCTGCTATATCCAAAAACAGAGAATTGCAGGCTGCCTGTATACGCCGGAAAAGGAAATGATGTTCAATATTCATCAGATGCATCAATACTTCCAGCTCCTTATGGATGATTTGAGCTTCATACTCTGTCAACTGAATCGTATATTGCTTATTCCGCCTCATGGTTGCCAACAGGATTGCCGTGATTTGTGTCAGATAAGAATCGTCCGTCCGCATAGATTCGGAAAGGGCGAGAGTGATAAATTTAATATCCCGACTTGAATAAAGATGTTCTGTGAGATAATTTGCTCCATGAATAAGTAACATATTCGGTTCTATCGCAATAAACTCTCCATTCAGTAGAATTTCCGAACGGCCTTCAAGAACGAATATCATATAAAGCTCCCGATTGAAATAACATTCATTTGCCGGATAACTTCTGTCTTTATATTCACTCCGGAAACAGACTACCTCCTCTTTATAATGAGGAAGTTCAGGATGCTCCTTCAATAGTTGCGTATTATCAAATATACGAGATTTTACCATTTACACCTTTATTTTATGACGTAAAAATACGATTTGTTTCGGATATGACAAAAACTGTATGGAATTAGATAATCTATTTCAGAGTAAAAAACAAGACCTTTGCATATCCTTTTCAATACATGAGAAAGGAATCAATAGAAAGAGGTTAAAAAGACATGGAAATGAAAGAGATTTTTAAGAGGTATTTAGTGTTTGTTATCGGACTCTATTTTTTAGCGGCAGGTATCGTGTTGATTATACGCTCGGCATTGGGAACTACTCCCATATCGAGCATCAATTATGTATTAAGCCTGAATAGTCCTTTATCGTTGGGTACTTGCACATTTATCATCAACATGGTGCTTATCCTGGGACAGTTCTGGTTAATCCGAAAGAATAGAACCCGACAGGATCTTATTGAAATTCTTCTTCAACTACCGTTCTCTTTTATCTTTTCGGCATTCATTGATTTCAATATGATGCTGACAAGCGAACTGCATCCCGCTAATTATGGTATGTCGATTGCTTTATTACTTACAGGATGCATGGTGCAGTCTATCGGAGTAGTGCTTGAACTGAAACCAAGAGTAGCCATGATGAGCGCAGAAGCATTTGTGAAATATGCATCCCGCCATTATAACAAGGAATTTGGAAAGTTCAAAGTTTATTTTGATATTACTTTGGTTACATTAGCCGTGATTCTCTCGCTCCTGCTGACTCAAGGTATTCAGGGAGTACGCGAAGGATCACTCATTGCCGCTTGTATAACGGGGTATATCGTCAGCTTCCTGAATCAGAAGATAATGACTAGAAAAACCCTCCATAGATTACTGCCGGTCTGGAAGTAAGCCCTATATCTATTTAAAATAAACGCCTTATAAAAGGAGTCATATAAAAAGATCAATATAAGAAAATCGCTATAAAAGAAAGTCGCTTCTCTGTAAGAATCTAATTGATTCTTTCAAAGAAGCGATTCTTTATTTTAGATATAATTATACTCGTATTTACTTCTTCTGACTATCTATCTCTTTCAGAAGTTCATCCACAGCCACCTTTAGTTGGGTATCCTCTCCTTTGACTACTGTTTCCGGATTATTGGCAACCTTTACATCCGGTTCCAATTGGGTATTTTCCAAATAACTGCCGTCAGGCAAACGATAACCGACGATAGGAATACCAAAAACCAGTGAAGGATCTTGTAAAGTTTCCCAAGACACACTTGTCATAGTACCCGGAACAGGCATACCGACAAGTTTGCCAATCTTTTGATGTTTATATACCCACGGAGTTCCGTGTGCATTCGAGTAGTTAGCTTCACATTGCAGCATAATGGAAGGTTTGTTCCAACGACGGCTCGGCATATCACATGCTTCACGTCCGCGTACCACTTGTGTGAAGTATTTCTGACCACTGAACAGTATTTCAATATCTTCATGCAGACGGCCACCACCATTGAAACGGGTATCAATCACAATGCCTTCGCAGTTGTTATATTTTCCAAGAATGTCCGAGTATACAGTACGGAAGCTGTCATCTCCCATCGACTGAATATGAACATATCCCAAACGTCCTTTCGACCATTTTTCAACATCTGCCGCACGTTGTTTTACCCAACGTTTGTATAACAATCCATTCAGTTGCCCGTTAGTGACCGGCATCACCACTTCTTCCCAACGCTCTTTACTTTGTGGATTGTAGATTGAAATCAATGTTTTCTTCCCTGCTTTATTATTCAGCAAGCAGGTTATGTCATTATCGAGAGTTATCTCTTCTCCATTAATCTTTTCAATGATGCAACCAGCCTTTACTTTGGTACGTGAATGATCGAACGGACCTTTTTCTATTACTTCGGCAATCTGCATTCCTTTTCCCTGATAATCCCAGTCGAACAAGAGTCCGAGATTAGAAGTGACATCTCCTTTTCCTTTGGGAGAATAACGTCCTCCGGTATGTGAAACATTCAGCTCACCCAACCACTCACTCAATAATTCTGCAAAGTCATAATTGTTATCAATATGAGGCAAGAACTTACGATAAGCATTAGTCATAGCATCCCAGTCAACCCCGTGCATATTGACATTGTAGAAGCGTTTTTGATGCTGTTTGTACACATGGTCAAACATCGTTTCACGTTCGGCAGCCAAATCCATTTTCATTTCAGCCTGATAGCTGATGGGCTTCAACGCATCCGACTTGGCATCCATCTTTTGCATAATCCGGCTTCCCAACAAAAAGATATCTCCTTTTTTGTCCAACATCAACGATGCCCAACCGGTATTGAGTTTGTGCAGACGCTTCGTATCTTTTTCACGGAGATTCATTTTCCAAAGGTCATATCCATCTTCGAACGCACAGAAATAGTAAAGATCTTCCCCGTCTTTTGAAAGTATGGCACTACCCAAGTCGGATGAATTGGGAGTCAGACGTACGATACGGTCTTCAATGCCGTTCAGCTCGACAAGTATCTCTTTTTGGTCTGCCTTATCCTCGGCGGACTCTTCCTGATCGCTATCTTTGCTGCTATCTACCTTGCTCTTTTCCTTGTCGGACTTGCCTTTGTCAGCCTTTCCCTTGTTAACATTTCCTTTATCTGCTTTTTCCGCCTTAGACTTCTTTCCGTCTTTCGTCTTCTCATCGTCTTTCTCCTTTGCCTTCTTCTGTTCCTTTTCAAATTCCTTGAGTAATTCGAAATCTTCCTTACTCAAACGGTAACGATCATAAGCATCCTGATTGAGAAACACCAACATCACATCTTGCTGCGATCCCCAGGAAGCGTGCGCACGCATACCATAGCGTTCGGTTTGGAAAAGAATAGCATTCCCATCGAGTACCCAACGCGGAGCACCACTGATATATCCACTATTTGTCAGATTAGTAATTGCCCCTCCCTGTGCGCTGACAATGCCTACATCCGAATAAGGATCGTGGCGGTTGCCTATAAATTCAAGAGTGAACCATTTACCATCAGGCGACCATTCGTAATCAAATCCTCCTCCGGTGTTATACCATGTAGAACCATCCGTTACCTGACGTACCTTTTTTGTTTTCAAATTGAGTACCATCAAACGATTACGGTCTTCGATAAAAGCCAATTCTTTGCCATCCGGTGAATATTGCGGATAAGCACGTTCTACCGTTTTGGACGGTAGTAATACTTCCTCTTCAATAAGAGTGGCATTAGGGAAATTCGGGTCTTCCTTACGACTTATTTTAGCGGTATAAAGTTGCCAGTTACCGGTTCGCTCACTGGCATAAACCAGTGTCCGGTTGTCCGGAGCAAAAGAAACGGCAGCTTCTTTTGCCGGAGTATTTGTGATTTGCTTGGTTGTAGCATAATCAGTTGAAGTCACAAACACATCACCACGTACAATAAAAGCAATTTGCTTACCGTCCGGAGATACAGAAGCGGAAGTTGCTCCCTGTGAGAATTTAAGTGTAGCAAGCTGCTGCTCATCATCACGGACCAGTTCTACTTTTACTTTTTCCGGACGTGCACCAGACTTCTGTGTGTATAACTCACCATCATAGGTATAACATAAGGTACCTTTATCGCTGACAGACAAAAAACGTACCGGGTGAGTTTTGAAAGTAGTCACAGCTTTCACTTCCTGTGGAGTATTCAAAGAGAAAGTATACACATTGAAGGAACCTCCATCACGCTCACTTAAAAAATAGACAGCATTACCATCAGGTGCATACACAGGATTACGGTCCTCTCCTCCCCGGTTTGTCAGGTTCGTATGTTTTCCCGTTTGGGTATTATATAACCAAATATCTCTCGTAATGGAAGAAGTATGATGCTTTCTCCATTCATCCTCAAACCCTTTACGATCCTGATAAAGAAAATTCTTCCCTGTTTTATCAAAACAGACCAGTTCTGCAGGAGTGCCCAGCACTTGCTCGGTACGTCCGCCGGCAACAGGAACTTTATATAATTCCGTCATTGCTCCTGTAGGAAACAGGGCACTGCTTGCCGGATCCTGTATAGAAGCAGAGAAAAAGACATACTTTCCATCCGGAGTAAAAGCCGACGGTATTTCTGATGCAGAATGATAGGTCAATCGCCGGGCGGCACCTCCGTCAGCAGGCATAATAAATAAGTCAAAATTTCCATTCCGGTCACTGGCAAACGCAATTTGCTTGCCATCGGGCGACCAAACCGGATTGGCTTCATAAGAGGTTTGTGTGGTGAGTTGAACAGCTGTTCCTCCTTGTGCAGGGACTTTATAAATGTCACCCTTGTAACAAAAAACAATTTCTGATCCATCCGGTGAAATACGTGCATCACGCATCCACAAAGGAGTAATTGCATAGCTGGATAATACTAATAATACCAGCGCTAAAGAAGTTATTAGTTTCTTCATATCAAATTATTATAAATTTATTCCGATAAATCGGTTTGAATTAGTTTTCCCGTGTAATTATAAAATGTGCTGTCACCAAAGTCTTTGTAAAAGAAGGCATATTTATCCACTCCCGTACAATGACAAACGCCAATCTGTCGGGGAAGATATTCCTGTAAATAATCTGCAATGACCTGATATTTTTGTTTTTCCGCGTTATGGATATGAAAACCTCCCAGAAGTAACTTACAAGGAGATTCAGGAAAGGCAGCCTGAACCGTACGCAAAATATTGGTTATTCCCCGATGAGAACAGGCACTTAATACGGAAAATCCTTCCGGTTCCACCAATACCATCGCCAATTCATCCTGAAAAGTATCCGGTATTTTGCATCCATCTTCTTGCTGAACCCAAAAACGTTCAAAATGGGTATCTGCCTGATTTATAATATCAATAGAGGGAAAAAGGAAAACTCCGGGAAGCAGTTCGGTCTGCTCTGTAATAAAGCGGAAACGGGAACGATCGAGGTTTTGTGTATGCATCATCCCGTTCTCACGTTCATCCTTGAATTTAGGAGAAAAAACCTCACGCTTACAGACAACGGTTGCCCGCGTATTCAATTCCAAAAAATAACGTAGTCCGCCCGTATGATCGCTGTGACCATGAGATAATATCAAATAATCTACTTTTTGCAAGTCAATATGCAACAAGCGGGCGTTACGGATAAACAAGTCGGATGCTCCCGTATCGAAAAGTAATCTATGTTCTTGAGTCTCGATATATAGAGAAAGACCATGTTCTGCCTGCAATTTACGTCCATAGACACAATTCTCCACAAGAGTCGTTATTTTATAGCCCATGATACTTAGTTAGTTATCAAACGAATTATACAAAATAAAAAGTTCTGCCACAAAATTATAATAATTCTGTGGCAGAACAAGCAATCCAGTCAATTAAGTAATCGTAAAAAGGGGAAAATCTGGAAAACATAACCGTCTTTTCCAGATTTCCCGTCAGGTTTTAAAAGTTAAGTTCAAAACTATATCTCAAATATTCGAACAAATCCATTTATCATATTCTTTATGAATATCTTTAATATGGAAAACAAACAGTTACACCATCTTTCCCATATTATATGCTTCCTGCATGTAGGGAGTATCTTTAATCTCTCCTACTTTCCATGCACCGATTCCATAGACCGTCCCTTTTTCCTGTGGTCCTTCCAAGCAATCGAGGAAGCCACGGAAGCCGTCGATAGTACGCTCCATCATTGCTTTATCGTTTTCTGCTGCCGCAATAATGAAATAAAATTCCTTATTAGTTATTTCCGTATAACGTGCGCAACAGCGGTCAATCATAATCTTCATCTGCCCGGACATAGTATAGAAATAAACCGGGGTTGCCATTACAATCACATCGGCAGCAATCATCTTCTCCACGATTTCCGCTGCATCATCTTTCTGTGGACAGGGTTTACCGTACATACTGCAAACACTGCATCCCGTACAAGGATGAACCGTTTTGTCTTTCAGAAAAATCTTCTCTACTTCATTGCCCGCCTCGATAGCACCTTTCATAAATTCATCACAAAGCAAATCCGAATTACCACCTTTACGTGGACTGGACGAAATTATCAAAACTTTTTTAGCCATAACTTTCTTTTATTACTTTTTATTTTCAGAATTCTTTTTATCAATGATTCATGTTGCAAAAATAGACAAATAAAGGTATCCTGCATGTAGATAAATTACAGAGAAAGATACCATAATTACAGATTCTATATTTTGCATTCGTTTTAACAACTTTCTTGTATATAGTTATTCTACAAATAGTTCTGAAAGTTTCTTTCACTAATATATAATTTATATCTTTGCCCGTGATACAGACAACATGATACAATGAAAAAAATACAACTGACCGACTCACATAAAGAAAAGCTGTTTCAAATCCCCTTATTCAGGGATTTACCTTTAAACATCAAAGAGTCCTTATTGGAAAAGCTGGATTTTGTAATCTATGCGGCTAATAAAAAAGAGATAGTCGTTACACAAGGAACACCCTGCAACAAGTTATTTGTACTTTTGGAAGGAAAACTACGTACAGATATTATTGACGGATTAGGTAATGAGGTGATGATTGAATACATTATCGCTCCACGTACCTTCGCCACTCCTCATCTTTTTAATTCGAACAATACTTTGCCGGCTACTTTCACTGCTCTTGAGGACAGTGTGATACTTATGGCAACCAAAGATTCAACCTTCAAAGTAATTAGTCAGGACCCACAAGTTCTTCATAATTTTCTTTGTATCGCAGGTAATTGTAACATCTGTACTGTATCCCGCCTGAAACCTCTTTCACGCAAAACCGTACGGGAAAGGTTCATTGTCTATCTATACGAACATAAGAAAAAAGACTCATTAGTAGTAGATATCATGCACACCCAATCCCAGCTCGCCGAATATTTAAATGTGTCACGCCCTGCTCTATCTAAAGAAATCAATAAGATGATGAAAGAAAGACTCGTCATCATGGAAGGAAAACGAATCGAGATTTTAGATAAAACAACTTTGGAGAAGTACCTGTAACGACGTATTTAGAAAAATATCCGTAACAACAGACGTAACAATAAGAGTGTAGCTATCAAGAAGTGGTTAAAACAAAAAATCATCCTCACTTCAGATATACTGTAGTAAGGATGATTTTATAAATTCAAAAACTTTCAAAAACTCTCTCTTTATTTAAATTCTATCTATTCCCTTGGATTTACCACTTCACAAACAATATCTTCGGATTAATATTCAACGATAGCCAACCCCAATCCTGCCAGCTTTTATGATTGCCGGTTTTCACAGCGTCCATCGTCTTCGTGCCACGCATAAAAGAATATCCGGCAGAGAGTTTCACATCTTTCATGATCGACCAGTTTATCTGATAATCGACTTCCGAACCTAAATATTTCTTCAAGTCCTGAACCTTTACGGCTGTGCTAAAGTAGTGATAATTAAGTTCCATATCCACTTTGTCAGAAGCACGGAAACGGCCTCCGATACGGGCATCCATCAATCCAGGGGCATAACCGTTCGCAAAGGTAGAAGCATAAAAATAATCCATTGCTCCATAGAATTTATGATGAGTTCCATAAAGAGGATCGAAAGCTTTGTACTTACCGCCATTTCCCTTATCACCACTTAGATAATCAAAGCTAGCCACAGCTCCCCATGTATGGTCAAACGTATAAGCAGCCTGTATGCTTCCCATCAAAGCTGAAACTTTATCAGCAGTTTTATTCTTACCCATCTGATAGTAGAAAGCACCATCCAGATTCCAGTTACTGTTCTTATAAGTGAGGTAGGTTCCCATTGTTTGTAAGTAACGGGTGTGAGAATCATCCGTAGCTTTATCGCCCGTTTCCAATCCCAAGTTCATAAACAATAAAGAAGCCCCGAACGGAACATTGTCCGCCTTATAGTGATACCAAACGGTTTGCATATTCTTATAAGGCTGTCCCGTAGAAGAATCATAGTAAGTGCCTCCGCTTGTTCTATTGTCATTATTCTGATTAAAAGCAAGAATCAAATGCACTTCATTATTTTTGTTGGCATACCCCAGCTTCAACGCATCGTGGTAACGACCCGCTACATTCCAGTCCAATCCTCCCAAAATACGTTCATCATCATAAATCAACGACTGACGTCCCAGTTGGGCAAAGAATCCTTCGCCAAAGTTCATCTTTGCCCAAGCCTCATTCAGCATAAAACGCCCGTTCTTTTCAATCTGCGGGTCCTGTCCCCAGACACCTACATGCTGTGCCGACATCTTCAGTTCCAGATCCGAACGTTTATAATCCATCGACAAACGCGCGCGGTTATTGATGAAGGACGTAGGAGCCACCCCTTCATCCCGTGGAGTCAAGGCACCGTTCCGATACTCTGCACGAGGTCTGATTTGCATAGACATCGTAAATTCATTCTCTTTCTCCGTGTTTTGTGTGTATGCCATGCTTGGCAATAGCATAAGCAAGAATGACCAATAAAATGTTTTCATTGATAGTGCAGTTTAAATGATTTGATATTTCAATTTAAATTATACGTATGTACACTGACTCCTTGTGCGGACGGAAGATAATTGATTCCATACCAACACATTTGTAATAAGACAAAAGAGACCAATAAAATAACCAATGCCGGACGTGCCTTTAATGGCTTTCCCAATCTGAAATGAATATATGCCAGATAAGCAAACCAAGTCGCTGCCGCCCATGTTTCTTTCGGGTCCCAAGCCCAGTAGTGTCCCCAAGCTTCTTTCGCCCAGATAGCTCCTGTAAGCATACCTAATGTCATAAATGCCAGACCTACATAAGTGAGGTTATCGCACAAATCCATTTCTTTCCGTTCAATCTTTTTCTTCTTGAACCAAAGCAGATAAACAGCCATCACCGTCGCCGCTCCCAACATAGCGTAAGCAAACATATACACAATGACATGAGGAGCAAACCACGGACTTTGCAAAGCAGGCATCAACGTTTTATTGTGAATCTCCGGTTTGAAGATATTGATACAGATAAAGACGAACGAAAGGATGCAACTGAAACTAAGAATCCATTTATACTTCCAACGTACGTAGGTTATCAATCCCGCCAACGGAAGGAAGAAAGAATACCACAGCCGGGTCTCTCCCATAGTTCGCATCGGAGGACGTTCCAATGAAATCCACATTCCGATAATGAAGCTGAAAAAAATAGCCAACCCTAAGAAAGTAAATCCATAAGCCCATCCCGGTTTTGTTCCTTTCCAGGCAGCAAAAGCTCCTAAAGCCCAACAAACCAGTGCAGCTATTGCAAATAATATAAAGTACTCCCAATTCATGCTTTGTCCTCCTCTTTTCTCTTTTGTGCACTGACGAACAAGCAGACAGCTCCTGCCATCATCATTATAATTCCTGCGTAAACGAACGGTAGCCACGGATCGCGAACCAGTTCGAAGACACTGACATCACTCCATCGTCCTTTTGTCTCATCGTAGCTAAGTTGATAGATTTTCCATCCTTCTATCTCCATCGGACGGTTCACTTCAATGGTGCCTTCCGTTATCGTTCCTTCTTGTGTATAGATTTTCACTTCCGACGCAAATCGCTGCGGTTCCCGTTCCGGCATCACAAGACTGGTCAAAGAATCCAGCCGGATTGCCTTATAAGGAAAAAGAAAACTGCCACAGCTTACCCAGCCTTCTTTGGTTGTTTGATTCTTCTGATTGACTGCTTTCAGATAAACAGCATAAGTTGCTCCCATCGAATGAAATTCTGTAAACTTCAAGGTATCTTCAGTAGCCACAGAAGCTGCCATCGGGATAGATTGTTCGATTGTCAATTGCCAGTCTTGTAATGTTCCCTTTATCACTCCCTCTTCCAGCAATACATGTTCAGGAGATTTTTCGGGAAGCGTACGCCCGGTTTCGTTGTCAATCAGCATCAGTTTTGGAGGATATTCGTCGATAGTAAAATCCTTCAGTTCGATAGCCAATGGAAGTTCAATCAGTTGACCTTTATCGTCAGTAGCCCGCCATTCGGCATTGCCCATGCGGGTTGTCATTTTCAACCGTTGCATATCGGCGTTTCCTAAAGTGGCCGCTATCAACGCGACGAATAATCCGATATGATTGAGAAGGAACGAAAGTCGTCTCCACTTAAAAGGAAAGCTGGCACGAAGTATCGTCAGTCCCAATGCAGTGACCATCCAAAAGTAAAGCAGAACGAAAGGCCAGGATGCAATCATCTGTGAGAATCCCAGCAAATCCGTTGAAGCATTTGGAGCATGACCGGAAGGAGCTTGCCGGATAAGTCCCATAACTACTGTCATGCCGACCACCCACAACAAAGCGGAGACGGCAGCGGAATAATGGCTTAACCAACTGAATAAATACACACGTTTACGAAGAAGGTGCATGGCTATCAAGGCAACGATATAAACCAGCAGCACAATCACGTTGACCGGACAGGCAAACAAATCCCAGTTAATAGCACCCACTGTCATTTGCAGCAATATGCCTATTATCAGTAATCCTGCGCCAATCGCCAACCCTTCTTTATAACTCCACGGTTTGCTCCACATATATATCTATGCTTATATTTGTTTTATATCTGCGCCAAACGTCCATTTTCTTTCGCTTTCTCCAACCAGGCGGGAACCGTTGTTTTCAAGAATTTCTCTTTCGCAGCTCTTTCAGCGTCCATATCCAAGCCGATATATTCCTGTGCCTTTGCCTTCGTCGAGATGTCCGGCATCGGAACATCACCAGTGTATCCGTTCTTCGCCAATACTTTGGATACGGCAAGACGGGCTTGCATAGCACGATCGAGTCCGTGAGAAAGGATTCTCTGAATTTCCTGCGGTGCATGGAAAGAGCCGCCGTGTGAAGCCACTCCGAAATCCCAACGCCATTGTGCCTGACGAATCAATGCGAGAACATCTTTCATTTGAGCTTCTGTCGCTCCATTATCCCAAGCAAATTTAGCTTCGATATGCGCTTTCGCCAATTCCTGTTCCAAGCGGTTACGAATTTCGTTCGCTTTGCGTTGGCGTTCGTAAACGTTATTGCGCAAAGTCTCTTCGCTCTCGCGATGGCAAACCTGACAGGTACGATCAATCATAGCCAATGGGCTCTGAATATGGTGATCGCTGAATTTCACACCACCTTCACTCTTATACGGCATGTGACAATCGGCACAAGAAACACCTCTTTGCCCATGAATACCCATTTGAGCAATCTCATAATCAGGATGCTGTGCTTTCAAAATCGGAGTACGACTCAATTTGTGGATATAATCATAGAACCCGGCCTCATCATAATAAGCCTCCATATCTTCTACCGTGAAACCTTTATCCCATGGGAAAGTCAGGTATTTGCCATCACCTTTGAAGAAATATTCAACGTGACATTGCGCACATACCAATGAACGCATTTCTTGCGGAGTAGCTTTGGTGATGTCTTTACCTTGGCGTTGGAAAGCTTCAATCAAAGCCGGACGGCTGATATGAAGATTCATTGTTTCCGGGTCGTGGCAATCAGAGCAGCCAATCGGATTTACGATTTCGGCCCCCATAGCTCCCCATTTATTATTATAGAAAGAATCGACACCCAATGCTTCCATCATACGGGGAACATCCGGACTTTTACAAGTCCAGCAAGTAGACGGTTGCGGACCATCCGTCGGGTTCACAGGTGCACCGGTACGTAACGATGCCGTAATATCCTCAATAGCATGCATGTGCCCCCGTGGAGTAGAATAATCTTTAGAGAAAGCGTATCCCGCCCATAGAATCACCATTTCAGGACGTTTTTCCAAGGCATCCACAGCTATATTCCCATTAAATTCGCTTTCAAAGTCAGTCTTTGCAGTTTCCGTCCAAGTTTGATATTCACGGGGGAAATCATCCTTGAATAGTTCATTTCGCGCTTCAATCCCCTTGATGACGTTTTTACGGTTGTTGAAAATGCTGGCAACTTCCGCCCTCCGTTCCATCAACGCAGAAACGCATAATCCCAAAACAAATACAACGACCATTGAACCTCCGAACAACAGCCATCCTTGCCATGATTTTAATTTCTTTTCCATTGTATATCGGTTTTATTATTTTATTACGTATTTCATTTCCTATTTATCTTTCTGATTCACCATCTTCCGGAGCCATTCGGGAACGGGCGATTCCGGAAGAGGAACAATAGCTCCCGGAGTGCCGGACAGAGAGTTTTTTCCACCATGAGGAACATCACGATGGCAATCCCAGCAAGCCTTCCCCTCTCCTACTTGTGACATCATATAATCAATCTTCCCCGTCTTCACAAATTCCGTATTGAGTTGCGTATGACAGCGAATACAATTATTCATTATCACTTCGGAACTGGCTTCATGAGCCTGAATCACCTGCGGCTCGCTTTTGGTAAGAAATGCAGCTACGTGTTTCATTCCGTCCATCCCTTTAAAGGTCCATTTTTTCACAGCATTTTCATGCGGCACATGACAATCATTGCAGGTGGCATTCCGGGCATGTGAGCTATGAAACCAAGTTGCATAGTAAGGAGTCATAATGTGACAGTTCACACAGGCAGCTGGGTCATCTCCAAGATAGGTATGCGCCCGGAGCATGTACATAAACAATGCCCCTCCACCCACAATAACACCGCCAATGATGACAGCCGCTACTTTCCATTTAAAAGAAGGAAAGAATCGATTTATTATTGGAAACTTCATCATACGAAATAGAATTTTTCACAAAAGTAAAGGATTGGAAACAAAAAAGGTGTAATATCTATTACACCTTTCGAAAGAAAAAATACTCTTTATACAAAAAACAGCCTATCTATCGTCCTGTAGCCAACAGATATTCCAGTTCCTTTATATAGTTGTCTATTCATTATGATGGTGGTCTTCATCTTCCACCTCATTGCTCAATTTAATATTGCGCGCGATATAAGATTCGTTGCCTGCGGCATCTGTGCAATAAACCATCAAATGATAATCCCCTGCAGTCGCATTGGCTGGTATTACAATATCGTGATGATGAATATGTGCTGTTTTCTGTCCTGACACATCATACGATCTGTTAAAACTAAAATCTACTGTTTCCTGCACAGCCCTACTATTACCGCCGTGTGAATGATGGTCGAAATTGCTATGAATTTCGATCTTATAGGATTTCAGCATAACATCATCCGACAAATCCATTTCAAAATGAACTCCATGTTCGTTTCCGATCTCCAATGCCTGACCTTCTTCCGGTTCATGAAGTTCAATCAAAGGTTTGATCGTATCGCTGGAGTCATCATTATCACAAGAGGAAAACATGAAAGTAACTGTTGCCAAAAGGCTAACCATTGGGAGATAAAATTTATTTTTCATTTCAGTAATTTTTTAAATGGAACTTTGATTAATATCTGGAAGTTACGTCCCGGTTCGGGAATCTCAACTTTCCTGTAAAAACTAAGATGATTGTAATATCGGGTATTGAATATATTCCGGGCGGTCAGGGTAATTTCAATTTCATTATTTCCACCTATCGGAATGTTTAAAGATCCGCCCAAATGGAAGAGATTTGCTCCGGCTGTACGGTCTTCGTTACGGTCCACTCTATTTTGCCGAGCAATGCTCTGCCATTCTGCATACAACATATACCGGTTCTTTTGCCAGGTTAATGTATTGCGCATAACAGGTGGCGGCGAGAAACTCAATGGAATATGTTCATCACAATTATAGGTGTAAACGTATTCAGCGGAAATCCGATAATTGAAGTTACGCAGAAAATCAACATCTACGGTAGCTTCAGTTCCTGCGAACAGTGCTTCCGCTCCGGTATAGCGATAGATTTGTCCGGCATGAGGCAATACAGACCACTCTCCGGTAGGACGCAGAAAGATGTAATTGCTGAACCAACTGACAAATGGAGAGACGGAGAAAGAAATTCTCCGGTACTTCAGATGATAAGAAGCGTCCAGTTGCCAGCCCTGTTCCGATTTTAAATTGGCATCTCCCTGTTCATGGCGGAAAGTGCCGTGATGTACTCCGTTGGCAGCCAACTCATTCGCACCGGGCAGGCGGAAACTACGCCCGATATTCACCTTTACCAGATGCTTGTCGGAGGGAGTCCATACCAATCCTAGGGAAAGAGAATAATCACCATAGTGTTTTTTCACCTGGTGACTGTTCCACTTATAAAGGTCTATCTGTTCCTGGGTATATCCCTGTTTTTGAAGATAATCGGCAAGGTAAATATCTTCATGCGAAGAAATATTTATGTATCCGTAGTCATACCGAGCTCCTCCGCTGACGGAGAGCACATTGTTAGGTCTGTACGTTGTAAGCCAGAGCATTCCGGTAGTGGAACGGTGATATTCAGGTAATAAAAACGAATAGCCGGCAATGTCATTCCGTTGATGCTGTCCATCCCACCCCAATGTATGTTCCCATGAAGAAGATCCGATAAAACGAGCTTTCACTGAAGCACTGAAGGTGTTCAGATTAAATGCGAGTTCTTTGTCGGGGTCTTTCTCCTGTGCGGGTTGCGAGCCATAGTGAGTATGGAAAGCACTCCACTCTTCACGATGATTGTTCTGGAAACCCAAATCACCTGACAAGATCAGTTTCTCCCATGCATATTGCTGATGGGTGGTCACTTTCAGGTGATTCACTTTGCTATAAGGCAATTCGATATTACGGCTGTCTCCATCATCTTCCACACGGGACGCATCGGGTATACCATGCGCTCCGGGGAAGAAACCTGTCTTTTGATAGACATTACTCACGGAGAAATTCGCTCTATATGCCCTTCGCTGATATTGGGTAAAGAGTCCGATATTGCGTTCAATGCCTGCTGTATTCTTCAGTTTACGCCCATAGATGGGGATTCTCTGTGTCAGGTAGACAATAGAATCCGTAGGAATATGATAGTCGCCGAAGTGCTGTTCCGAATAACGAATGTGAGAGTACCAGGCATTTTTTTTGATTCCCAGCATCAGTGATCCTCCGACGGTTCCATTGACTGATTTACCAAGCAGTGTGACATCTCCAAACACCCGATTATCCATAGGCACGGCCGGTGGAACGACATCTATCACTCCTCCCATCGCATCACTACCATAAAGCAATGAGGAAGGGCCTTTCAAAACATTGACCGCTCCTATATTGAAGGCATCCAATTCTAAACCGTGATCGGCTCCCCATTGTTGTCCTTCCTGCTTGATTCCGTTTTCCAATACAGCAATCCGGTTGAATCCCATTCCGCGAATCATCGGTTTGGAAAATCCCGAACCGATATCCATTGCCTGCACTCCGGGAATGTTCTCCATCGCTTGCATGAAGTTTCCTGTAAAATGTTTGCGCAGAAAATCCTGATCTGCTATATCAACCGTAAGGGCAGACTTTTTCACTTGACGCTGCTGGTACGTTTCGGTCACCACAACATCAGGCAAAAGCATACTCTTGATTGAATCGGATTTCTGTGCATGGACGGATAAGGTTATAAATACCCCTATTACGCCCGAAATAATTCCGATACGCATCAATTACAATCTTTTATATAATGTGCAAAATGAATAGGAGGACAGATTGAAGGTCAATCTATCTCCTTTGAAAATATGATTATGTAATCAAGCAACGGGAGGTCCGCGTAAATGATGCGAATAAGTTCGTTTGCAAACAACCTTATCCTGATAAATAACCGGCTCGTATGGGACGAGCGTCAATGTACAATGAAATTCTACCGGTTGAGGTTCCGTAAAAAGAGAAAGGGAGTATTTACATATCGCACAATCATCAGAAGGATTATGGGAATGTTTTGCATGGGAACATGATGTCTCATCTTCACTTCCATGATAGTGAAAGGTTTTCACCACAAAGAAGGGAATGAATGTCATCAACAACACCCACGCTATATATACCTTTATGTTTCTCTTTTGATACATTCTCCCTCTATTGATAATATAGAATAGCGAGGACAAATATAGATGTATGAAAGAGAAGGTGCAAATTATCAGGCTTAATATGTGTTATCGTGAACGATCAAAAAGAATCAATAACACACCCTATTCGATTTTAATCTCTTTCAATGCCAAAATGGAGATATACACAACTATGCCAATAGAATATTACGCATTATTTTATCAGGAAAAGCCATATAATATTTATCTTTTAAAGTTATCACTCCATAAAAGAATAAAATAATAGGATAAAATCTTATATCAAAAACTCTCTGTTTATCAAGCTTCTTTGAGAGGTCAGAGAAATTATAAGGCAACTCATCATCAATAATCAATGCATCCAACATCGCTTTCGCGTTATCCAGTGAAAGGGTAAGCCGACGAATCCAATTAATATCGGTACGTAGATTTTCATCCACCAGTTCGTCGGGAATACTACCGGCATTGGCCGCAAACTTCTTGAAGAAATAAGTCAAGATAGTAGCATTGAACAACCGGTCACCATTGGGACGGAAACGATAACCATCATAGTTACTTACAATTAGCTGCCAGATTTCATCAAAACGTTCTTGTCCTGTGGAGTATTTATCAAGTACATAACGCAGATATGTTTCTGTCTCTTCGTATGTAAACCCGAGCATATTCAGAAAATTAGGTTCAAGAGTCAATATCTCTGCTATATTATATCCACTGGTCAAATCATCCATCGTAACAGGTAATACACCTGTACAGAAACAGGTACGGATACTCCCCTCACCTATTCCGGCTTTTATCACTTTAAAGAAAGTACGCAAAAAACTGTCATTCGTCGTCACTTCCTCATAAAGCGGATCGTTGTATGCTGTAAGCAACTGATTAGTGAAGTTATCATATTCATCAATCAATAGATAAACTTTTGGAAATTCATGAGAACGGGCATAATTAAGAACTTCTTCCAACATTTTGGAAGCGTCTCCCCGAGTAGTAAACTGAAAATCACCGAACAAATCTCTGTTATGCTCTACCATCACATCTACCGGGCCACAGTTCAAATCATTAAAGTTTTGAGCCAATCCTTCAATAGTATCCGCCATTACCATTTTCGAAAAATCGTAGCGAATAATCATATAACTGTTATGCTCTTTTGTCGGATGGTTACCTATCCAGGTTCCCCCAAACAGTTCTTCAAACCGATGCGCTTTTGTACGGTCATAATAGCAAGCTAATGTAGAAACCAACAAACTTTTTCCAAAACGACGGGGACGGAGAAATACAGGAGCATTATAATCCTCTAATTTAGGAATATAATCAGTCTTATCAACATAATAAAAACCACGTTCACGCAAATCTATGAAATCCGCTACTGCATAAGGAATAGTTATTCTTGCCATAATCTTACTATTTTCTCTATATACAAACAAAGGTACAAAATTGTTAGCAAAAAGAAGGACAATTACTTATTATAATATTATTCTTCCTGTTTCCATACATAAAACACATTCCTTCCCGCCCCTCTCTTACGCAGTTTTCCCTCCTGAATAAAAGTATTCAAATCATCAACAGCTTTCAGCCGGGCTACTCCTGTCAGTCTGCTGTATTCTATGCGGGTGATTCCTCCATTCTTCTTCAAAAACTCCTGTAACATTTGAAGACGTTGTTCAATAGGTATCTCCGTTTTACTGACAGTACGTCCCGATTTGGGAACACGTTCAAGTCTCATTTCCCGTCTTACCTTCAATTTAAAATTTTTGGAAGTACGCAGGTGTACATTGTCAAAACAGATAGATTCGGAACGGATTTCTTTTTTAGTCATTACCTTTTGAGTGCATTTCAAAGAGACACTAAGATGTCCCAGCTCTCCAAGCTCCACAATATAGCCACGCGCCAAGAGACTACCAAGTTCATCTATTACAGCCCCCAACACCCCGTCAACCATATTCTGGGGAAAATGTTGATAACGTGACACACGTTCTATAAACTCTTTTTGGGAATAAGTCCCGCTCGGAACTATCCGCGCATGAAGGGGTTGCTTCTCGCCGGTATTCTGAACGTCCGGTGTCTCATACAAATCATAATACGCACTCATAAGCAGCTATATTTTATTGATTATCATTTATCATTTTCTTGCCTGATATTTAATCTCTCTTATACCAATCATTAGTTCTTGACTAGCATATATTTATTCGTCTGACTATAGTATAATTTGCATCTGACTATAGTTATTCTTTCGTCTGACTATAGTTAGACGAAAAAGCAACTATAGTCAGACGATTAGTTTATTGCATACAAAGATATACTTTATCGCAATACAACTTATAAATATTAGGAAGAAAAGATTCAGTTAACCGCTAGAAATTAATCACCTAACAGCAACTTAGTCACAGCAGCCGTATTCAATGCCCATTCACGGGTATATACTTCATCGGCTTCCGGTGTATCAGCCAACTTCAAACCCTGTGCTTGTGCTTTGATTGCCAACAGTTCGCCCACAGTGGTTTTGGCTTCCAGTTTATCCAGATACTTTTCAATAGTCTGTGTATCCAAAGAAAGAACCGTCTGTCCGCCGAAAGGAATTTCCAACCATACCACTTCCCGTTCCTTCACTTTCAGGACTCCGAAAACAAGTCCTTTCTGCACGCTTTGAGAAACTCGCACCTGATGCTGAACACAAGAAGGGTCATAAGCCACTCCGTTTCTCTCCGATATTTTCATCGGGTAAGCGGAGTTCATCCAACCTACCACCAGATTAGGAGAGATAGCCCCATTACTATACGCATTGCAGGTGAAAGCAACATATTGCGCACCTACACGATCCAACTCATTCAAATCCAATTCGATATACTCGGCAGTACCTTTCTTGTCGGGGATGCTTCGGATATCTCCGCTATGTTTAGCACCAATAGCTTTCAGATTGAAGTAGGAACACACTTCTGTCGTTGAAGGCAAAGTGATATGACAACTCAAGTCCATATCCAAATGCTGTGCCGGAAGTCCCTTTCCCCATTGCATAAACAATCGAACCTTATCTCCTTCCACCGGGAAACGTGTACCCTGCAAGGCACAGGAAGTATCCTGAACCGCTTCGCTACGATCACCGATAGACAATGGAATATGAAACAACATAGGATCAATATACATACTTGCGCTTCCACTTCCGGCACCCGCATTGGCAAAGCGGGTAGCAACAACCTCTTTACACAAATCCTGTACCTCTTTCACCATTTCTTTAAGCTGGTCTTCCATATAAAGACTCACCAAATAGTGAGGCTCTATCAAAAGCGCATTACCACCTAAAGGTTTCACCATTCTCTTATGTCCTTGCTCAAAGTAACTCTCCGCATACATACCCAAAGTGACCACCAAACGAGCCGGCAACAAATGAACGACTTCTTTAAATGCCGCCAACGTCTCTTCCGGACCGAACCAAAGCATATTGGCAAACAAGGAACGTGCAAACATACCCGGACGTTGCTTCAACAAAGCGAATGTCTGTGCCGCATCTGCTTTCAAACGGCTACGTTCCACTTCTCCCTGCCAAACTGTATATGCCTGACAGTAGAATACGTCCATCAACTCTTTCAAATTTTCGAATCCCGGTTTACGAGCATATTCCGCCAAACGCAATGCACGTATCATACGTACCCACATTTCCCTTTTCGAATGCATCATTTCACAAGACTTCTCCGGTGTCATCGCCAAATTGTTCAACCAAAGAGCCACCATTTTACACTCGCGACGGGTATATTTCAGTTTTAATTCTTCCCGCTTTGCCTGGGCAGCCGAACGGCTTTTATCCAAAGCATTGCACAGATGTGCATTGTTTCTACCCGCTTTACGAATGAGGGTCTTTGGCTCTATGATTTGCAAGAATCCGGTTTTCTTATACCACAAATAACGCAATATATCATTCGGAGCAGAGAAATAAATCTGCGCTTCCTGTGCCCTATCCTGCTCTACCAGTGTGTCGATCACCAGCATTAGAGTTTCTTTCATCTTGATTCCGACTGCCGGCAACGGAAGTTCAGCCAACAAGATTTTCAAGCTGTCCGCTTGTGTTGCATCAAGGGCCGTACGTGATTCCAGCAAGTCACCAAAGAAAACATTCAGCTCTTTTTCCTGCCAAAGTTCCAACATTTTCAGTTTACTGGCTTGTCCGAAATATTCTGTAGATGCCGTTTCAAACGGAGTTCCGCAGAACGGACAACCGTTGTATCGTTCCAAGGGGAATGTATTATCCGGAATCACGTGTCCGCAAGATAGTTTCACACCTTTCTTACTATTGAACATATTAGCAAGCCATGTAATCCAATGATCCAAACGTGTTTCTCCGGTAGGTGTATCCCAGCCTTTCACCAATGGAGCCCAGTTGAGTGACACACCCAATACTTCTTTCATCACCTGGAGAATCTCCACCTGTTGTGCCGGATACAACTGATTGACAGCATGCAGCAACTCTTCGGATAAGCTATATCCCACTTTTCGAAGTTGAGCAACCAATGTTACAGTAGTCGAAGTCAATGCTTCGCGCTTTTCAGTTCCTTCTATCGCTGGCAAATAAATTGCATGTTGCCTGATAGATACTTTCAACAAATCTTTTTTCATACGTTGTGTTTTTTAAGTAAGGTAATCGGAAGAGTGTGAATAAATGGTGCATTCCTGCGGTTTTGAAGTAAGTCTTCCTTGACCTTAGTTTATAAAAAAGAGGTAGAACAGGCCGGAGTCGAACCGACGACCGTAACTACCCACTGAGCTACTGCCCCTTTGCGAAACTGGAAAAACGGATAATCGTACTGGTATGTTCTACCTAAAAAAGTGTGTTGAAGTAACCCGTACTTGACCTGTTTTCTTGTTTCTTCGACAAAGATAGATGCAGTGATGCGCAATCTTTTTGCGTAACTCAAACTTTTTTTTCGGAAAAGGGGACACTCTCTATATGATTTAAAATATAAAGTATCTTGTTTTATATTTCTTGTTAATAAACGCTGGCCGATTGAATAACAATCTTTTCCAGCAACTTCTGCATCTTTCCAATCACCGATTCTTTATCAAGCCCATATTCTGTCGCCATCACATCTTGAGCATTCTTGCCGTGGTCGAATTTCGCAAATACTGGGATTCCCATATTTTTCAATGTTTGTTCGATACGCGCCATTGTCTCTACTACACCGAACTGGCTTTCATAAGTGTAAAGCAAGTTATTGGCTGCCAAAGGATGAAATTGTATAGGATAAAGGAAAAAACTAACAGATTCCTTTGTGAATAATTAGACAAAACCGTATCTTTAGAGGCATAATTATATACAGCAAAACAATATGAATATAATTTACTGATAAACAAAACATTAAAAGTCAGAATAAGAAATTATAGCATATAGTGTAAATTTATCAAATATTGTAATTGGATAGACAAGGAGACAACTTATAGGTAGTCATATAATATAGATAATATGACTGATGAAATAAAGAATATAAAAACAACAGCGATGTACGTCCATATAGCAAACACTTACAAAAGCAAAATTAAAAGCCTGTTGGACGATATTTTAGAAGAAGAGATTTAATTAAATACTTAGAAAAAACAACAGCGAAACATTAAATGACCGCTGTTAGCATAACGTTAGCATTGAAAATAAACTGAGAAAATGATCCAATTAAAAAGAAAAGAAGCTATTAGGTTAATAAAATACCACCATCTTCTCCATTTATCAAATGAAGAAAAGGCAGATATAATATCTGATTATAATTCCAAAATAAAAGTATATGACAAAAGCAACAGTTTGGATTTTAAAGAGATTCAAAAATATAGTAATAATAAGTATATACTTGATCGATTTTCATATAATGATTTAGTTACTAATGAATACATTGAAGAGATTTTCTTTGCTTTATATAATATTCATATTGAGTTAATTGATAAGCCGGTGTCATTATTAGGATATTGTTGTCCATGTTGTAACTATAAAGTATATAGAAAAATGGAAATATTTGATATTTGCCCTGTTTGTATGTGGGAAAATACAAATACTGGAGAAGATCAATATAGTGCCCCTAATCGTTCTACATTAAAAGAGTATCGACAAGCGTTTTTAAATAATCAAAAGTTAGAGCCTAATAATCTTAAATATATACAGTATGAATTAGGGAGTATTTAATTGGGAAACAATATATCAAAATCAACAATAAAAACATCATGATAAAGTAAAAATAAATGCTAACAAACGGCTTAACTTCCGAAAAGTTAGTTAGCCGATAGACATTAGCAATAAATCAATAATAAAATGGAAGATATAAACATAAAAGATTTAGAGGTGCGAAAAGAGATCGCATGCGGAGATATTATCATCAAGCTATACACGCCACCTGTTAAACAAAGGTACAACAGGAACATCACAGGCGAAAATATTGATGGAGAGATTCTTTGGCAGATAGAAGAAGTGAGACCAAACGTCGACTCCCCCTTTATGAACATAATACTTTATGATGAGAAAAAGATAGAGGCATATAACTGGGAGGGCGTCTTCTACTATGTCCATATATATACTGGTGAAGTGGAGTCTATTCCAAATCAAAGACCGTGGTGAAACAAAAAACATTGCTAACAAGCACCTGTTCCGCCTAACGGCGGCAAGCTGCAAGCCATTATCGGTCAAACAATAAAAAGAAAAAGTTTATGAAACTACGAGAAGAAATAGAACCTAAAATTATTCAAATAGAAAAAATATGTCCGCAAATATCGAGGTTACTACGTGGGTATGATAGTGAAAAGGACAATAAATGTTTGAATATAATAAAGAAAATTTCTGAATTAACTCACAAAGTTATTACTAAAGATATTCTTTCTGAATATATGGAAGATGACTCTATTTGTATGGTTGCTCTTAGGCTTTCAATAGGGACTCCACCATTACTCCATATTCCATTATCGTGTGACGAACTTCTTGAAATCATACAAAGAATACATTCTAAGAATTATGTCGAATATAAAGTTAAGGCTTTTCCTGAAGATGAACTTTGGTGGGTTCTGTCACACGATTATTATGTTCCGTTATTGGAAAAAAACATGGAATTATCAGAACCTTCGCTTATTCGTGAAATGCTATATCAAAAAACTGTATTTGACAGTTTGCGGTATAAGCCGGAAGAAGTACTTGAAAAAATTTTAGGTGTAATGAAATAGACCGATAACAAACAGCAAACCGACTGAATAAGCGGAACGCTGTCAAACATTAGCTGCCAATTAAAAAAATAATGAATATGGAACTGATACAAACTTTTAAGAAGTCATATTTTCTAAAGATGTCGAACGATAAACATTTGATTGCACAAGTTAACAGTAGTCAGATAAACATCTTTGAAAATGAAACATATAAGCATTTAGCACAATTCAAAGAAGTAGGCAATGCTTCTGTTTTCTTTTCAAATGACAGCAACTTGCTCTTGGCAAAAGATAATGATCGTAAACTTGTTGTGTATGATTTGGCAACTATGTCAATCCGTTGCAAACTCAAACCGAAAGTAGGCAGTTCAAATGGTGATGGTGACGCTTGTATTTCACATGATAATAAGTATATCATTAATTTGGGGTATGATTTTCCATACGGCTATATATCGGTTTATGATATTGAAAACGGAAAGGAAACAAGATTTCGTGAAGATATGAGAGAAGTGTATAACCAAATACGTTATATCCCTTCACGCCAATTATACTTCATTGATGGGTTTCGCAAACCGAACGAAGGGACAAGTGAAAAGAATAGGTACTTCTATCTTTGGTTTGATATGGACAACAGAACATTTGAACAAACATTCTATGATTTGGACGATGCAAATTTTCTGTATAGTGAACATTTAGAGCAAGTGTTATACTTTACAGAAGAGGGCAATCTTGCTTTTCGCATTTTGCCCTTGAATATAGAACTGCCGATTAAACACCAACAAGGCTGTTTGGATATACAACTTTCGCATAACAACAAGATGATTGCCTTATATCAAGATAATAATCTAAAACTTTGTACGTTCCCTAATATGGAAATATTGGCTGAATTATCGAATATCGGCTATGGTAATATTTCCTTCTCTCCTGATGATAAAGAAATATTAATTGCAAGTACAATAAAAGGGCTTATTTATAAATTGGAAAAGTGCAGCTAACAAGCACCTGTGCCACCTAACGGCGGCAAGCCGCATAACATTACCAACAGAGTAAAAAAATGAAAGTATATAGAATAGCAATAAATATGATTAAGCAAACCAAGATTTTAAAATTTATAATCCCTATTGTAGTATTCATTCTATTGTATGCTGTCTCAACAATTAGAAATAACAATGTAAGAAAAGATGGCATATATTCTATCGTAACTCTTGTCAAATACGGTTCTGCTTATAGAGGGCAAAGTGCAAAATATGAATTTATATATAATAAGACTTTATATGAAGGAAGTTTTTTTATATCATTTGCCGAGAGTAAAAACACTCCAACCGGAACCCGTTACTTTGTAACATTCTTAGCCAAAGCCCCCGACCGACATCTTATATTAGACAGCGTACCATCTTGGTTTACTCTAAAAGCACCAGATAAAGGATGGAAAACATTACCTACACAAAAACAACTACGAATAATGATGAAAGATAGCTTGAATTAAAATGCTGCCACCGGACATTAACTTGATAATAAATAAACGAAAAATGAAACAGAAATACTATATAATCAAACTCTTATTGAAAATATGGTTTGGAATATTATGTATTAGTCTATTGTGTACCACGGGTATTCTTTGGCTAAGGACTCAAAATATAAAACCTGTACCAGATATGGATGTTTCTTATAGAGGTATGGCATTGGCTTGGTCAATTTTGGGAATTTTGGCATTATCTACCGGAGCAATCACTTTGTTCTTGAACTGCTTTGCAAGAGTTAGAAACAGCATACTGTATAGTTTCCTATCATTTTTTCTTATTCCTATTTTGATGATTTTATTTTCTGGAACAATGTGCTTGTATGATACTACAATACCATTTTTACTTTGTTTATTGGCGTCATACATATTGTTTAGAAATAAAATAATACAGAAAACAAGCGGATGAATCGCCCTGATGGTCGATTAGCCACCAGACGTTATCAGAATATATATGATAAAAATCAGAGTATAGGATTGAAGCACATAACGTATATTTGCAGTCTATTTCAATGAAATAGATGAAATCATAAAAGTAATTTGAATATGAAACACTTTAAAATAATAACGATGGGAATACTTGCCTCTATTCTGAGTTTACTGGGATGTGGATATGGAAACAAGCGAGCTACGCAGAGTGAGAGTATAAATCCTTATATTCCGGTAGCCGCACAGATTACAATGGATAAGTTGTCGGGCGTGCTGAAAAACGTACAGGCAGGACGAACGGAATATGATTTTACGGGTATCTGTGCCAATGGTGTGAATTGTATCTATTTCATGCTAGATAACGGAAAGTTCTACATTGATTTTGAAGCCATGAGCAAAGACCAACTTCCCTATCTGGATACATTGAAGCAGTTTGCCAAAGAGCATAATTACCCAATTATCGAAACGACCTATAACAACACGCCCATAGATTACGATCATGTGAAATTTGCTCCGGTTCTAAGCCTGAAAGTCAATGCGGATATTGACAGCATCGTTCATGTTGGAAAATTGATTGAACAAACCATTTTCAAGAATAACGATCAGACCATTTACGATATAGTGCCTTAGAGGGTATAAGGAGAATATAAAAGAATAATGATAAAATGAGAGATAAGGATTCCGGGAAAAAGATATTCTGGATTTACCCTACAAATAAGTTTGTTTGGGCAGGAGTTGTCATATGTAGTATATTCTGTGCATTTATGATCTACTTTTTATGTGTAGCCAATTTAAGTGAGAATAAAGTCCTCTTTATTTTCCTGTTGCCCATATCTTTGTCTATCCTGTTAATCTGTTGGGCACTACCCAGTAAGATTTTGCTTTGCGAAGATAGAATAGAAGCACGAAGCCTGTTCGGGAAAAGAAGCATCCAGGTGGATGAGATAAACTCGTGGGGAGTTGTGCAAATGTATAAGCCCTACCGTTGTAAAGAGGGTATTTATTCTTACATACCTGCCAAGTCATTCAAACCTTCCCGTAAAATAGAGGAGAACATGATTTTCTCGTATAGCCTGTTTTTATCCAATATTCCGCACTATGACGGGAAAAAGAAAAATTCGTCCCAAACAGATAAAACTATTTTTGTCAGTTATCGGAAAGAAGTGTATATTGCATTGGAAAAGTATCTGAAAGAAAAAAAATAATGTATTAATATTAGTATATATGAAAGAATTTGGAACTATCGGAGATTTAATCAATGCTTATAAAGCAATACCATGTGACGCTTATATCTATTGCTCAAAAAGTGTTATTGAAACAGAGAACTTGGAGAATGGCAAATATTTAGTCATTGAATCGGAAGAAGAGGATGGATATGTGGAAACAGAAGATGGTGAAGTCCCCAAACAAGCATACGATTTGGGCATGAGTTCGTTGGTCGATGTTGAAACATTTAAGGATATATTGAGCTTTCAATATAAATTGAATCCCAAAACATTATACAAAGATTGTATAAAGGCTATTGAGTATTATCTAAGTAATGATGATTTTCTGGATGAATGAAATCAATCTTATGAAAAAGTTATTGTATTTGCTTGTCATGCTATTGATATTGGCGGCATGTAACCCAAAAGTTGAATTGACCAGTGCCGGAATGTACCCGAACTATCAAGTGGGTGAAATAGTAAATCTTATTCCGGTGGATTCTCTGACTTATGGGGACGTAATCGCATATCATTCATACATTCCCGGCTTTCAGGAAAGGGCATTTAAACGAATTGTCGGACTACCGGGCGATACTGTCCGCTTTCAGGATCAGCAATGTATCGTGAACGGCAAAAAGTGTGAATGGGTATTCATACGGAAACTTTTCTATGAAGAAGATGAATGTGAAGAGTATTGCGAAAGTCTGCCCAATGGCATGAAGGTGAACATCTGTAAAAGCGTTGTACCCATAGATTCGGCAACGGCTACCACGACTGCGGTTGTCGTCCCGGCGGGCAGCTACTTCGTTGCGGGGGATTACAGGGGCGGCTCGATTGACAGCCGTTCGCAAGGATGCGTAGCTGCGGATTCAATTATCGGGAAAGGTGTAAAAAGAAAGTAAGTACAGGGCTTTAGTTCCGATTTATTATGCTGAATACAATGAATATAAGAATCATTTCATTTATCTGTGCAGGATTGGTCGCAGCAAGTTGCGTGTCCTCACTCTGTTTCTATGATTATTTTGCCAACGATGGCACTACCAGCAATCCCATCTATTGGATTTTCGACTTTTTTCAGTTATCCATACTGCTGGGACAAGCCGGAATAGGCGTTTATACTATCAATGTGCTCCTACGGCAGAGGAAAGAAGCCATTTCTTCTCTAGGATATTTTGCGGCTCACGTATTTCTGCAAAATATAACTCCCTTGCTCCAAGCATGGTCTGCGGCTGTCATTACGGAATATCCGCAATGGTTGCTGATGAGTCAGGTCGGTTTTAGCATTGTTCTTTTTCTTACTTTGCTAATCATCCAGCCTGCATCTTTATTCAAAAAGTCGGAATATATCCCCTGGCTGTTGATGGCTGCATTTTATATCAACTGCGTATATACGGCACTTACCGTCATCGGTTTAATTATTACCCTGTAATGATTGCATATAAACAGAATCCAGCACAGCACCTTCCCAATGAATAGCAGGCGGGTATTGTTTCCAACCTCTTTCCGGTGGGGACAGTACCCATGTGGGGACAAACTCGTCCCCCAAAGCCTTATTGTATTCAGGGTTGCTGACGGCATACCTCACTATAATACGCAAAGGATTGCTGACACCCAAAAATTTGGGATATGTCGTTGTAGTATTATATTTCACTCCATCCACATAAAAACCGAACTGGCGTACCTTATGTCCCCCTTTAATGACACCCGACACTTTTTCATAAGTGGCTAAAGTGTATCGATTGCCTTCTGCCAACGCACGGGCTTTATGTATGCTATTGTACCATGTCCAGCCGGAACCTGACATTGCGAGAAGATATAAAAGGTAAATGGATAACGAAGTCTTTTTCCCATCCGTAGCCCACTGCTTTTTCAATAGCGAGCCTACTATCATAACAAAAGCCCCCACCCCTAACAGGGAGACACAAACCAAAACCGGAATATTCATGTACTCTATCATACTGTTTTAGAATATTCTTTTCTTCAAATAATATACCCAAAAAATCAATAGCTTTGCCGATAACGACACCAAAAACACTAAGTGCCAACGCTATGTAAGCTGCAACAATGAACGGTTGTTCGTCTATCCACTTATTGACAAGTACGGACATCCGGGAAAAGACACCACCCGCAACAGTCAGAACGATGGTCAGGGCAATATGTATCTCCACCAGCTTATCCTGTCTGTTTGAATCTATTTCGTCATCTTTTAAATACCTGACAAGCCACAGGCACGGAACAAACAGAAACAACATGAAAAATGCAATAATCGCCATTTCTTCCCCGGAGATTTCATGCAATCCTCTGCCGAAAAAGCGAAAACCGAATATTATTGCTATACAGGAAGTTATCATTTATGCCACTATTTTTAGTTTGTATTCTTAATCGTATATTCTTTCTCAATAGCCTGACAATTCGTTTCCCGGCTATCTTAATTCTTACCACCGAAAGCGCATCTACGAAGAATAGAATTGTATCGGCTTTGTTACTAATAACTCCTGATTCATATCGGATTCTTTAGTTTACAAAGTTACGGATATGACAGGAGAAAGGCAAATTTAAATCAAGAAAAGATAATAAACACGCGGATATACGATATTGATAACAATAACAAACAGCACTTCAATCTGCAAAGCAAGCATCCGGAGATACCTGTATCGTTTCAATAGAGATCAACAATTAGCCTGATAGGTACTTTCAACTAATCTTTTTTCATACATTGTGTTTTAAGTAAGGTAATCGGAAGACTGTGAATCAATGGAGCATTCCTGCAGTGTTGAAGTAAGTCTTCCTTGACCTTAAGCTGATAAAAAGAGGTAGAACAGGCCGGATTCGAACCAGCGATAGCCACCGTTAAGAAGTAAGCCCCGGTTGACCTCATTTCAGATAATCCCGAAGCTACTGTCCTACCTCTATATTTGTTTTTTGGGGAGCAGGCCGGAGTCGAACCGACGACCGTCTCTACCCACTGAGCTACTGCCTCTTTACGAAACAGGAAAACAGATAATCGTACTGGTAATGTTCTACCTTAAAGAGTGTGTTGAAGTAACCCGTACTTGACCTGTTTTCTTATTTCTTCGACAAAGATAGGCGTAGTGGTGCGCAACCTTTTTGCGTAACTCAAACTTTTTTGCTGTTTTCTCGAAAAAACAGTAAAAAATGAATAAACAAGACTTATTTTGTAAAAATACAGAAGAAATACGAAGACATATAGGTGATAACTCAACAGTTTTCCTACTTTTGTGTATAGTAGAGACATTACTCTCTCCCAACAATAAACACACAATATTATGAAAAGAGCATTTATTTATAAAGATGAGAAATCTCATAAATTTTGGTGGATTGATTATAGTGGCTGTGATTTTGCTGTAAATTATGGTAAGTTCGACAGTATCGGTAAATTTGAAATCAAAGACTTCGATACAGAAGAAGAATGCCTGAAACAAGCAGAGAAACTTATTCACTCGAAAAAGAAAAAAGGATATGTAGAAGACGCCAACTTCGACTTCATGCACAGATTTTATATTGATTCCGAAGAATATGGTTTGCACCCCAAAACTTCTCATCCCCGATTTACCGAACACTTCACGGAAGAACTCTATTATGATTGCGTAGACGAAGAAGCACCTTTTGGTAGCGATGAGGTAAGTGATACGTTAGATTCTCTTGAAGAAACGATCAGAAAAAATCCCAAACTCAACTTTCTTGATTTTCCCAAGTATCTGATAGAACACGACTGGGGCATGGAATATATTCCTGTTGAAAGTCTTGACCCCGAAGTGGTTAAAAAACTAGCTTCAAAGAAAGAAATGGATATGACACAAAGCGACATGGTGACTTACGCTACTGCCTTTGGACAAATAAAAATCACTGGGCGTCTCTCACCCAAATTACAAGAACAGGGAGTTAAAGCTATCAAAAGATTAGCTTTACTTTGGGGAAATGGGGTGACCGAGATTCAAAGCAGAATGATTGATGACTTACTTTCATTTCCTATTGATAAGGACTGATAATATGAAACTAATAGGTAGTAAATATATGAGAATAATAGAGATTAGGAACTACACTATGAGGTGTGGTTATTAACGCATTAGCAACAATCAAATCATTATCGTTATTATGGATATAGAAAGAATACTTAAAACAAGAGAAAATGCAATATACTACGGCATTGGTGAATACCAAAAAGACTGCTTTGGTTGGGTTGGTGGAAATGCTCCAGCTTGTTTTGATGATAAGTATTTATCGGACAAAGATAATCTCTATTTTTATCTAACATTTCAAAACCCTTTAAATCCCAACAAGCAAATATCTATTTTCACTCCGGAATTTGATGTTGCATTGGAATATAACACATATCCCGATTGTAAATTGTTGTTGGTTGAACATGAATTAAGTAGTCAAAGCAAAAGTGATAGATATAAACACCCCGAAATAGATGAAATTTATTCAATATACGAAATGAGTACAGAAAAAGATATGCCTGAAAAAAATTGTGCAATCAAATTTGGGGGTAATGTAATGCCTATTCAATGGGGATTAGATAATGATGGTAAAGTGGTTAAAGATGGAAATAGCTTCATTTTTCAAATCAACGAAATTTGCATAAAAGATATTTCTGTTTTCATGGCTGGCTGTATATATGTTTATGGAAAAATTGAAGGTAATAAAGTCACAAATCCATTTGTGGCATACTGGGAATATTCCTAATAACGATAAATTGATTAATTATTTCAAATAGGTTGCTAACAACGAAAGATAGCATCTGACGATGCTCCTTTCTAACCATTATAAGCAATAGAAAAACGGAAACAATATGATAAAATACATTTCGGGAGATATATTACAGAGTAAAGATGAGTACATAGCACAAGGTGTAGCTGTTGGCTCACAAGAAGGATTAGGAACTGGGCTTGCCTTTAAGCTGTCAAGTCAATTCCCTGAAATCCAAAAACTCTTTAAGAAGTACACACGAAACACTAAGTTCCAGGCTGGCAATGTGTTTATAGGAGAAATCAAAGGTTTCTCTCCGGGTATAATCTACATCGCTACACAACCCGATATGTATCATGCGGAACTCACATATCTGAATAAAGGTTTGAAACGCTTGAAAAAAGTGTGCGAAAGCAGAGGTATCAAAACCGTGTCGCTACCGAAAATAGGTGCAGGGCTGGGTAAGTTAGATTGGAATAGTGAGGTCAAACCTTTGCTTGAAAGTATTTTATCAGATTGTGAAACGGTATTCAATGTATATGAAGATTACAAGATTGAATACGAAATTTAGCTTACAACATACACCTGTCCTGCCTAACGGCGGCAAGCTGCAAACCATTATCAGCATAAAACATTAATACAAAAAAGAATGTTGATAATGAAATAGGAAATAAAAGAATTAATTGATTTTTGGCTGTAATTTATCTATATAGCTATGTCACCTATTATTAATAACAATTGCCACATGATATGGAACAAAAGAAATTAACTGAATTATCATTAGACGAGCTTTGGCAATTATTCCCCATAACCCTGACTGCACACCAAGACTATTGGACAGATTGGTATAAGGAAGAAGCGGAGTTGCTGAAAGAGAGACTTCCCTGTATTGAACGTATTAGCCATATAGGTAGCACAGCAATTAAAGAAATTTGGGCAAAGCCTACCATAGATATACTTGTGGAAATCCCAAGAGAAGAAAAAGTCGTCAATTTGAAAGGTACAATTGAAAGATGCGGCTATATCTGCATGGCAGAGAACGACAGTCGCATTGATTTCAATAAAGGTTATACATTACAAGGATTTGCTGAACGGGTATTTCATCTACACTTATGTTATGAGGGAGATAATGATGAATTGTATTTCAGAGATTATCTTCAAGCAAATACAGCTATTGCGAAAGAATATGAACGGCTTAAACTTGATTTATGGAAACAATATGAACATGACAGAAATATGTACACTTCCCACAAAGGTGATTTCGTAAAACAATATACACAGAAAGGGAAACTGCTTTTTACAGGCAGATACGACAATAAGTAATAAAAAAACTCTTCATAAATGTAAATCCCCAATAGATATAAGCTTAAGTTAGTATAACACGATGCAGGCATCCGGAGATACCTGCATCGTCTCAATAGAGATCAACGATTTGCCTTGCGGTTCTTCACTTCTTCCACGAGTTTGGTAAATGATTTTTCTTTTTTGCGTTTCTCATGTTCGGAAGCAGAAAAGTGCCACGCTTCCCGGCGAAGTTTCAGATAGCTCGCATAAACTTTATAATCTAATACACCACTGTTGACTGCTTCTAAAACAGCACAGCCCGGTTCGTTGATATGTTTGCAATCTTTAAAGCGACACAATTCAGCATAGTCAGAGATTTCCAACACTTCGGCAAGAGAATCGGGATTGTCAATGGCCAAGCCAAATTCACGGACGCCCGGAGTGTCGATTAAAACACCCGAACTGTCCATCAATACCATTTCACGACGGGTCGAAGTATGACGGCCTTTTCCTGTGGACAGGCTTATATCAGATGTGAGCAATACCGGCTTTTCACAAAGAGCATTCACCAAAGAGCTTTTCCCGACACCCGAAGAACCGACAAACACAACCGTTTCGCCTTCCGATATGGACTTCCGTAACCGGACAATTGTTTCGAGCTGATGAATACTCGTGAAAAATACGGGTATCTGACTGGAGATATGTTTTATTTGTTCCTCAACACTCTGTCTGTCAAAATCTAAATCGGCTTTATTAAGAACCAATACAGAGCTGATATTTTCCTCCATTATCTGAACCATAAAGCGTTCTACCCTGCGAACATTGAAATTATCGTCAAGGCTCTGCACAATAAATGCCTTATCGACATAAGAGGCAATGGCCTGCTTATCAGCAACCGTGCCACTTTTCTTGCGATACAATGTCCGCTCACGAGGCAGCCTATCAACTATAATCCCTTTATGTTCATCGAACGGTTGAAAAATGACCCAATCACCTGTACAAGGTAATTCATCATCCGATTTTCCATACATCATATTTCCCGTGAGTTCACACTGAAACAATCCGTTTCCGGAAATTACCTCGTAGCAAGTACGATGTACAATAGAGACACGCCCATGAGCAAGGGTACTATATATTGATTCTTGTTTTAGCTGATTGAGTTTCTCATTCCAACCATAAATAGTTAGGTTATCGTCGGATTTGTGAATTGTTTGATTTTCGTTATTCATGATCTTAATATATAGAGCGCACACGTTGAAAAGCATAACAATGCTTTTCACACCATTGTACGCAAGTTAAAAATTGAATTTATAAAAATATAGAAAACACCCTCGAATGGAATCATCCGAGAGCAAACGAAAGGACAACCTGTGTCAGAAACACAGATTGTTTATCAAACCAAATCCGATTTATTATTTTTAGTCATGCCACAAAGATAGGCATTTTTTATTTGATGGCAAAACGGGCAGTCATTTCATATCTCAACTTGATGACACGGTACTGTTCGGTAGCAGCCGTCCCCATGCTGACATTGCTCTGTGCCTGAAAAGGAAGATAACGGCTTATATTATTATCAACAGGTTCTATAATACGGATCACTTCACCCAATTCCTGCCCCATCGCTTCCACCAAGTAAGATGCTTTTTCACGGGCAGCTTTCAATGCTTCAATCTTACCTTGCTTCCGATACATTGGCAAATCCTTATGCTTCAATTCTCCGATGCGCATGGACTCAATTCCCCATGTGTTGACAGAACGGATAATGGAATTGATCTGCTCAAAATCGGTCAACCGGATATCCAATTGCTTACCTATCAGAAATTCCTTTCCTCTCTGGCGCCAATAATCCCCTATTTCCTGTGTACGGATAGCATCATCCGCTATTCCGATTTTGCGCAAACTCCGACGCAAATCCTTTTCAATCATAGCCAATGGCACTTTTGTCCGAAAATCTTCTTCTTTATTAGATTTACCTGTGTACTCTTCCTGCCAATACTCCTTAATCTGAATCAGAAAATGTATTTCATCCGGAACGACTTCAATCTCCGAAGAACCAGTCACTTCAATATATTTCCCATCACTTTCTTGAGCATTGACAACCATACTCCATGCAAACAAAACAAAAGCTAATAAAAATACCTTTTTCATATCTTTGATTTTATAATACAACCTCATTTACAGCATCCGAATGATTATATCACAAAGCTATTAAAAAAAACTGTAAAATCGATCTTATCCCAAAATATCAATCAAGCTTTTTCGATCTATCAAAATTATATCTCCATTCTTTACCTTACACTTTGGAGACGTCTTACCGGAAAGCAAAGAAATATTTCCTTCTTCAAACAAATGCTTCAACCGGGTAGTGGAAAGAGAAAAACACCTTTTTATCAATGATAATAATTTCAGGTTCAATTCAAAATCACATTCGATCCGAATACTTATTATCGCGTTGTTCATATTCATAATATCTTCGAAGGAGATATTACTTATCACCTCATATTCAACGCTATCGTAGTCTATTTGAAGCTTGTTCTTACTTGCCATTCCGGCTGAAAAAGCATACTGCCAGGCCACTTCTCTATCATTCATAGAAAAGCTATGAAACAGTTTTTTATTAATCAAGTCCGGTTTGGTACGTGACAGCAAAGTCATATTACAAGTGTTATCGCACTTCACGCACCTGTAAATCAGCCAGACATCAATGTTCTTTTTCTGTGCATTCATTCTGAACTTATCACTGCAATAAAAGCGGTCACTCTCACAGTGGCTGCATTTTTTAATCAATAAAGGAGTATTCTTCACCTTTATCTCCCATGTAAATGTTGTTTCCATAATTATACAAAAGCTATTATCTTTCTTTGTGAATCAAATCTTTTTCTCCGCAAAGTTGGATATTAGCCATTTGTATAATTCACAAGATGTCACAAGACGACATGAAATTTATTTGTCCAGCTCATCCATCATCTTTATAATTTTATCTTTCAACTTATCAAGAAACTGCGTCCGACTCTTCTTCCGGTTTCTGATTTCCAGGAATATGCGATAAAAGTCTCCAATCTCAATATTGAAAAGAGTCTCGCAGCAGAAGGCTATGTCTTTTAAACTGGTATTTCCATTGTTGAAGCATTTGCCCGCATACAGGGCATAGATAAACTCAACCAAAGCGACCTTGCTGTCCGTCCACTGCAATAGCCGGTTTTCTACCATTGAAGTGAATTTCAAATGAAGTTCCTCTGATAATATCTCTATTTGAGCAGACAGGTATTCCGCTAAACGATTGTTGGCTATGATTTCAGCCACACTTGAATCATGCAGGGTAGTGAAAGAAGAATCCCTGTCCAGCAACCCGAAACGGGTGTCTGCCAGAATATCATAGTTTCTTCTGACAAAATATTGTTCGTCGAGTTCCGTCCTGCCGGTACGGTAATAATCATAGAAAGAATTATTCAGGAAGTATTTTTTCAAGTTCTCCAGTTCCGACTTCAGATATTTGCATTGGGAAGACGGAGATTCGCCGATACGCTTCTTTTCAATCTGATACAAGCGGACATAAAACATCAACAGCCCGGAAATCTGTGGTTTCCAGGTCTTAAAGAAAAGAATTTCTTCTTTCGGATTCGGGAATTGGTATTCGGCAACGGCGGATTTCAACAGAATAAGAGACATCTGTATGACATCAATAATCTGCTTAATCTTATCTAGTGGGGCAATCGGCTGTCGCTCAATTCTTTCAATCTCTTTTTCTATGTTCTGCTTACTATTTCTTACGAAATTTTCCATTCGTTTTCATATCGCATACGTTTCGAGAAACCATGCAGTAAATAATAAAAATAACAAAATGAAAAACCGGTTCGAGTGGAATTACTCAAACGAAAGAAATTAGCCTGTGGTTCGTGAGGCTAATATTAAGCCAGAACAAATTTAAGAGTTGCGCCCAAAATAGTTACTTTTTGATTTCAAGGGCAAATATAATCGTTTTTTATGATTATATGACGTTTTGGTGAAATTTAAAGAACAAGGTATCCGAAAAAGCACAAAAATAGTATCTTTGCCTGCGATTTATTACCAAAGATGTGATAAAGCTATTTTTAATCATTTAATAATAAAGACTATGATTAGATTAAATGTTTTCGTCCGCGTAAGCGAGACAAACCGCGAAAAAGCGATTGAGGCAGCTAAAGAACTGACTGCTTGTTCTTTGAAGGAAGAAGGATGCATTGCTTATGATACTTTCGAAAGCAGTACCCGTCACGACGTTTTCATGATTTGTGAAACATGGCAGAATGCTGAAGTATTGGCAGCTCACGAGAAATCTTCTCATTTCAGCAAGTACGTAGGTATCATTCAGGAATTAGCTGAAATGAAACTAGAAAAGTTCGAATTCTAAATGAAACACGAAGAATAGATATACTATCTATCCAACTATCATCAAAAAAAGAGAGAGACATTCTTCTTCGAAAGGAAAGAATGTTTCTCTCTTCTTATTTCCAGATCTCACGGGAATAGAACTGTATGAAGTGATTAGTCCAGCTTCTTATGAATAAATGTCCCTTCAATCCAATAAGTTGCGTGATTCGATTCAAATTTCAGCAGCACATAGCCCGGATCGGTAGGACCTCCAGGAAAATGTTCGATAAACCAGTCCTGCCAAAGTTCTTGTTTCATCTTCTCGTCGGTTACCACTTCCACCGTTCCCGTTAAGGCTACGCTGTCTCCCTTATCCTGAAAGCATAATCCGGCTTTCGGGTTTGCCAGAAAGTCAATAGTCTTTAATGAGTCCGCTCCGGTAGACATCCAAATAGTAGAAATTCCGTCTGTTGCAATCTTACTCATCGGCACAAGACGGGGATATCCCTCTTTATTTACAGAAGCAAGCACTACCACTTCACACCTCTGCAACAACTCGGTTGCTTTCTCTTTCATTGTTTTTGTTGACATAATCTTATTGGATTTATATTGTAGGCAAATATAGTGAAAATAAATTCTAATTCACAATACGCCCGTTTGCCTTAGCCTTTTGAAGCCATTCAGGGACAATTTCTTTGAGAAATTTATCTTTGTCCGCCTTTTCAACAGCCATATCCAAACCAATATATTGCTGTGCTTTTTCTTTCGTTGTAATATCCGGAAGTGGTACATTATCTGTATACCCATGCGCTACAAGCACTTTGCTGATAAGCATACGAGCTTGGAATACTTTATTTAAGCCATGCCCCAAAATACGCATGGTTTCCTGCGGGGCATGAAAAGAACCGCCATGAGAAGATACGCCGAAATCCCATCTCCACTGTGCCTGACGAATTAACAGCAAGGCTTCTTGCATTTCATTTTCTGTAGCTCCTATATCCCAAGTAAACTTCGCTTCGATATGTGCTTTTGCCAACTCCTTTTCTAAAAGTGTACGCAACTCATTTGCCTTTTGCTGACGTTCGTATACATTTTTACAGAGCGTCTCTTTATTATCACGATGACAAGTCTGACAAGTGCGTTCAGTCACTGCTAACGGATTCTGAATATGGTGATCGCTATATTTTATCCCTCCTTCATCATTGTAAGGCATGTGACAGTCAGCGCACGACACACCACGCTGGGCGTGTATGCCCATCTTGAAAATTTCATAATCAGGATGTTGAGCCTTTAATATAGGGGCACGGCTCAATTTATGAATATAATCAGTAAATCCGATTTCATCATAATACTTTTCCAAATCTTCAACAGTGAAGCCCTTATCCCAAGGAAAAGTAGGATATTTTATATTCCCCTTGAAATAATACTCCGAATGACACTGTGCACAGACCAATGAACGCATTTCCTGTGGAGTAGCATGAGTGATATCTCTACCTTGACGGCTAAAAGCTTCAGTGAGCGACGGACGGCTGATATGCAAATCCATATTTTTAGGTTCATGACAATCGGCACATCCTATAGGGTTTACAATTTCGGCTCCCCATGCAGCCCACTTATTATTATAAAAGGAATCTACCCCAATAGCTTCTATCATACGGGGAACATCAGAACTTTTACACACCCAGCAACTTGCAAATTGAGGACCGTCAGCAACCCCCATAGGCGCACCAGTACGAAGTGAATGAACAATATCCTGTAAAGCGTACATATGCCCGCGCGGTGTTGAATAATCCTTAGAAAAAGTATATCCAGCCCATAATATGACCATTTCAGGACGTTGCTCTAAAACATCGATAGAGGTTCTTCCATTTAATCTACTGTGCAAATCGGTCGATGTCGTATCCACCCACGTCTTATATTCACGTGGATAGTTTTCAGCAAAAATAATGCTGCGTGCTTCTATTCCGTTTATTTTTATCTTTTTCTTATAGTCTACATTTACAACCTCTGCGCTGTGTTCCATCAGGAATGAAATAATTACTCCCGATGCAAAAATAACAGCCATTGCAAGAGCGAATAGTACCCACCTCTGCCAGGGTTTGAACTTATCTTTCATTATTTGCTTTTTTCTTTTAAATACCTTCTGTTTATTGTACTAAATTATATTTGCCAAAGACAAAATAACGGAGAAACAACTTCCTTTTCCTACTTCTGAATGCACTTCTATACGTCCAGCCAGTCGTTCAATAATCACTTTACAAATGGAAAGTCCCAAACCACTCCCCTGCTCAAATTCATCAGTCTTGTAAAAGCGATCAAAAATCATCATTAGTTCTTTATCATCAATCCCTTTGCCAGTATCTTTAACGTAAACGCAAACTTCCTGATGCTCTTTATATATTTTGCACCCCAAAGTAATAGTTCCGTCTTTGGTAAATTTATTTGCATTATTCAGAAAATTAGAGATGACTTGAGTAAAACGGAAGCAATCGATGTTAACGGGTAAGGAAACTGTTTCATCAAGTTCAAGGATAAAGCATAATGAAGGCTGAATCAATGTTTGGTAAGTGACATAAATCTCCTTTATTATTTTCGTAATGTTATGTTCCTTTATATCAAAGGATAAGTTGCCTGAATCTAAACGAGATATTTCTAATACGTCATTCACCAGTTTCAAAAGCAACTCATTATTATTATTGACTATTTCAATCATAGCAGCTTTCTCTTCCGGTTCTATTTCATCAGCCCCCTCACCTATTAATAAATTTGTGAAACCTACAATAGCATTGAGCGGTGTACGGATTTCATGACTCATATTATTTAGAAACGACTGTTTCAGCTCTGCTTTTTCTGCTATCTGTTTCGCTAGAATCAACTGTTGTTCATGCTCTACCAAGTTTTGAATATTCTGCATAATGCCTGCCAACATAATCTCCCCCTGGGCATCTTTCAAAGTACTGCATCGAAGTTCATACCATTGATAATCTGCCTCTTTCCCTCCAAAGCAAAAACGTATTCGTTGTATTTGCATACTGGGAGACTGATATAATGTTTCGTAGAATGAGCTAAGCAATTGTACATCATCAGGATGGGTATATCTCATAATATCCTCTTTTGTAAATCTCCGTTGTTCCATGCCAACCAATCGTACATAATTATCATCAAATTCAAGAACACCTTCCTGAATATTCCAAAGTGAAATTTTCCCGCCATTCATAGAAAGAGTCAATCGTTTGTGCGCTTCTTCCAGCATTTGAAGATTCTTACGCTCCATCAACGAACGGCGATGTGTACGTAACAGACTAATGGTTACCAAAATAAAAGAGAAAACAAACAACCCACCCAACAAATAAAGTTCTTTTCGATAACGATCGTAAAAGGGATAGTTAATCATACGAACATTTTGCGGAACATTACTAATATCACCCGCATATTCAGAAAAATATGTCCAGTCCAGTACATACTCTTTTTCCAAATCTCTTATTTTAGGCATTCCTGTTTTTTCTTTCTTTAACAAGCGTGTAGCAAGACTAGCGGCAGCCTTCGCCGTAATACCCTCTGTAGCCATATAACCACCGACAATCTTAGCATTTTCACCGAAACCTTCACGAATACAACTAAAAGAAGGAATATTTAAAGCTGTTACTATCGGGATTGCCAGCATATCTAATTTATCCAGTAAGAACGCTTGATTTTGTTGTCTTCTCTTTGATTGTTTCAACATTACCAGCAAAGAAGATCCTTTTATATAACGAAAGGGGCAGAGACTTATTGTCAGACCATTTCTTTTAGCACTATCATTTATCAAGCCGGGGGTCAGATTAAAATATTCAATCATCTCCGTCAAATGCTTATAATCACACTCTTGCACAAATGCTTTTTGATAGCCCAGAACTCTCACATTCTTCCTGTCAACCACTCGGGAAAGGCTATCGAAAGATTTATGTCCAAGAAAGGTCAGATCTATATTATAAATAATCTCCATATCATTCTGGGGATACAATGTTTTTATAAAGTCTATATTACGTTTCAGATCGGGACTATCACGCAATACATAAACTTTCTGCGAATCGTATTCTTCTATCAGTTCTTCATTAGGAAAATGCACATTACAAGCTACCACGGGAATAGAAGATAATAACCGGTGACGGGTAGATAATAAAGAATTAGTTGCCTGGTCACCAACGGTCAGAATAAGGTCTGTCGATTTACTTTCAAGAAGTTCAAGATATTCCCTTACATGTTCTTTCTCCTCTTTTTCATCAAATTTGCTACAATCAAGATAAAACTTATCAAACGTTACCTCTATCCCTTGTTTCTGAAACTCCTGATACAACAACTTTTCTATATTTCTGTTGCCAATGTCATCTTTAAATATGGAATAAATCAGAGAAATATGCTTTACTATCAAATTGTCAGTAACATACCAGTGTTTGTAATTTAGTCCACCTATAAAAACAAGCAATGAAAGAATGAATATTAAAACGTATTTATATTTGAAGTAGGTTTTGTTCATGCTTTTTTGTTTATGTTTGGCAAAAATAGCATAATTTTCACAACAAGAAAGGTATTTCACTGAAAACATCCATTAAAAACATTCATTTTTATTAAAATCAATAAATTTCCTGGTTATCAATCCTATTTCTATATTTTGCATGACCCTTTTTTGTATTATCTTTGTTTCTCTAAAACAAGGAAATAAATGAGGAACTTTGCAGCCATCGACTTTGAAACGGCCAATGGTAAACGTACAAGTGTTTGTAGTGTAGGTGTTGTCATTGTAAAAGACGGTAAGATCGTGAACAAAATCTATCGCCTCATTCGTCCTGCTCCTAATTATTATACGCAATGGACAACGGCTATCCACGGATTAACTTACGACGATACGATGGAAGCCGAAGATTTTCCCGATGTATGGGCTGAAATCAAACCATTGATAGATGGATTGCCACTTGTTGCACACAATAGTCCTTTTGATGAAGGTTGTCTTCGGGCAGTTCACGAATTGTATGACATGACTTATCCTAATTACAAATTTTATTGTACCTGCCGTACTTCCAGAAAAGTTTTCGGAAAAGATCTGCCCAATCATCAATTGCATACGGTAGCAGAACGGTGCGGATATAATTTAGAGAATCACCACCACGCACTTGCTGACGCAGAAGCTTGTGCACAAATAGCTTTGCTTATTATCCCCGATCCTCCCAAACCGAAGAAAGCAAAAAAAGCCGATAAAGATACGCATGTTGGAGACTTATTCGCCTCACTTATCCCTCAACAAGTGAAAAAGAATAAATAAAAAAAACACCACAACTATTATCACGTTCAATAATAGTCATAGTGTTTTTATAATAAAGTGCTAATTAAAACTTCAACTAAAGAATAGATTTAGCGATACCCATTTCCAAGCCACGAAGTTCTGCCAATCCGCGAAGACGTCCCAGACAAGAATATCCCGGATTTGTCTTTTTCTTCAAATCATCAATCATCTGATGACCATGGTCGGGACGCATAGCGATAGAGCATTTACGACGTTGTTGCAGAAGAATCAGGCTCTTCATCACATTGTACATGTCTACATTCCCTTCCAGATGATTCGCTTCATAGAAGTTTCCTTCTTCGTCACGTTGTGTGCTGCGCAAGTGAACAAAGTTTACACGATCACCGAAACGTTCCATCATGCCTGCAAGGTCATTGTCGGCACGTACTCCGAAAGAACCTGTACACAAGCAAAGGCCATTGGATTCGTTAGGCACGGCTTCAATCAGTTTTTTGAAATCTTCTTCCGTACTCAAAATACGTGGCAAACCTAAAATAGTGTAAGGAGGATCATCCGGGTGAATCACCAGCTTCACGCCTACTTCATCGGCAACAGGCGCAATTTCTTTCAAGAAGAAAATCAAGTTGGAACGGAGCTTTTCAGCGTCAATATCGTTATAACGGTCTAATGCCTGCTGGAATTGCTCTACTGTGAAACTTTCTTCCGAACCTGGAAGTCCGGCAATCATATTGCGAACCAACAGTTTCTTATCATCTTCACTCATTTGTTCGAAACGAGCTTTTGCTTTAGCTATTTCTTCAGGAGTGTAATCTTTTTCTGCGTTCGGACGTTTCAGGATGAAAAGGTCAAAGGCTACAAAAGCCGCCTTTTCGAAACGAAGAGCTTTAGAGCCATCAGGCATTGTATAGGCAAGGTCAGTACGTGTCCAGTCCAGTACGGGCATAAAGTTATAAGTAACTACCATTACGCCACACTTCGCCAGATTACGGATACTTTCCTTATAGTTTTCAATGTATTTCATGAAGTCACCAGTCTGTGTCTTGATATGTTCGTGTACAGGTACACTTTCTACCACAGACCATGTCAGACCTACTTCTTCAATCATTTGTTTACGTTTCATGATCTCTTCTACTGTCCACACTTCACCATTCGGAATGTGATGAAGAGCATTTACTATACCGGTAGCGCCTGCCTGCTTAATATCCCACAAGCTAACGGGGTCGTTAGGACCATACCAGCGCCAAGTTTGTTCACATAAATACATATTGTTATTAAATTAAGAATTGAAAATTGAGAATTAAGAAATCAAAGTTGAAAATTAAAAGTTGAGAGTCGGCATACGGATGCTACGCAGCCAATTCTCAATTTTTAATTCTCAATTCTCCATTTATTAAATTGAGAATGCATCAAATCCACCATCGATTACAGCTACTGTACCTGTTACGAAGTTAGAAGCATCGCTAATCAAATAATGGATGGTTCCATAAAGATCTTCCGGTTCACCGAAACGGTTGAATGGAGTATGAGCGAGAATTGTTTTTGAACGATCAGTCAGAGAGCCATCCGGATTAGTCAATAACGCACGGTTCTGATCGGTCAGGAAGAATCCCGGAGCAATCGCATTTACACGCAGACCGTTACCGAATTTCAATGCCAGTTCGCCAGCCATGTATTTAGTAAAGTTAGCAATAGCTGCTTTAGCTGCACCATAACCAACGACACGAGTCAATGGACGAAGAGCTGATTCAGAGCAGAAGTTTACAATAGAACCTTTCTTCTGTTCTACCATAATTTCAGCAAATACCATTGTAGGCAATACGGTACCGAAAAGGTTCAAATCCACCACTTTCTTAAATGCGTCAATCTGTAAATCGAAGAACGTTTTGTCCGGAGCGATAGTTGCACCTGCCATGTTACCTCCAGCAGCGTTCAACAAAACATCAATACGGCCATAAGCCTTCATAATTTCCACTTTGTTGCCTTCCAGCACTTCCTTATCCATCACATCAGTGTAAAGGAACATTGCTTCATTTCCTTCTGCTTTGATACTGTCTACCAATGCTTTTCCAGCTTCTTCACTTCTGTCGAGCACAACCACTTTTGCGCCTTCCTTTGCGAGATACGCAGCAATACCTTTACCTAAAATACCAGCTCCGCCGGTGATAACAACTACTTTGCCTTTTACGTTAAATAATTCATTCATGGTTCTTATAAATTTATATGTTTATAATTTATTGTTCAGATAATATTTCAGATTCTCTTTAAGGAGAATATCGATAGGCATCAAATTCACTTTCTCACTATTCTGCTTGAACAGCAAATGATTACACAATGATTTAACGCCATCGTACCCCTGACGCTCGGGGCGCTGCGCAATCAATGCGGTTATCACACCTTCGGAAAGTAATTGCGTATTTCTGCCGATAAGGTCATAACCAACCAGTTTGACAGCCTGCATTCCTCTTGCTTTCAGGTAATTTCCTAAAATATAGCAAGTTGAATTAAAGATAATAGCGCCTTTAATATTCGGATTAGCTTCAAAGATTTCATCCAGTTTCATGAAGTTATACACTGAATCATTTATTTTCAGTTCTACTTCATGCAGATTTCCATTAAACGCTGTTTCAGTGAGATAATGACAGAAACCTTCGCGCCTGTTCTTTCCCTGGTTAGAATCATTCTTCCCACTATGAATAATCCGTGCCATTAATATATCGGAAGAAGAAGGAAGCCTGTCCATCAATAATCTGGCAGCAATCACTCCGGCATCATAAGATTCCGTTCCAAAATAAGCCAGTTGATGCTGCCCTCCAATGTTGGAGTCAACATACACGTATGGTATTTCATTCCTGTCAAGCTCCTGCGAAAGCCGGATAACAGAATCTGTAAACAAAGTCGCAATCAATACCCCATCCACTTTCTCATTCAGCAGATTTCGGATAATATCATCAAAAGTCTTGTTATTATATTGATCGAAAAAGAGTTTGGTAATGGTGATATTATATGATTCCATTTCCGCCGCAGCTTTATCTATCCCTTCCGAAATAGCTTCCCAATACTCCCCCTGCACAAAAGAAGGAGTTATTGCAAGGATATGATATTGTTTTTTGGAGGCTGCTAATGAACGTGCCATCAGATTTGGTTGGTAATGTACCATTTCCAGGATAGCCTGTACTTTTTTCCTGTTTTCTTCAGATACTCTTCCACGATTATGGATTACACGGTCTACCGTGCCAACAGAGACACCTGCCATCTTGGCAATGTCTACAATCCGAATATTTGAAAACTCTTTATCCATATATTGATAAGCATCTTGTTTTTCATCGGCAAAAGTAAAATGAATTATTGAATTAAGCAATAGTGTGTGCGCACACACATTATATCAAAACAAACATATACAATTAATAATCAAATAATTAACTCCAACAAACAGAAAATATACATGTTGTTAAACATAAGAAAAAGTAAAGATAGTATAGAGAAAAAGACTCTTTTCAGATGAAAAGTTAGAGAGAAAGTAACTCCCAATTCTTGAAGGAAACGATAATAATAAAGAAGATTAGCCTAAATGTGTTCGCACACACATTGATACGATGACTAAATAAAGCTAGGGATAAAAGATTAAATATACAAAAAATAAAACAGGTAACCAATTATATTTAAATCGATTACCCGTTTTGGGATTCTTACTTTTCCCACTTATCTTTTGCTTTTCCGGCCATTTTGTCGGCTTCTGCCGCTACTTTATCAGCAATTTCCGCACCGGTTTCTACTGCTTTAAGTCCAAGATCCATTGCTTTTCTTTCAGCATGAGCAGCTGCTATTTCAGCATCGCGACCTATACGATGGATAGCATTATAAATTTCGCTTTCCAACTGTTTTGCTTTTGCTGTACGTGAAAGACGATAAGCTACTGCGCCGAGGATTGACCCAATTCCGAGTCCAATCCAGAAATTTCCATGTCTACATTCCATAATTAAGTTCTGTTTTTAGGATTAAAAATAAATTATATAAATATCTATTTAGATTTCGAGAATAAGGAAGCAATCCATAATACAAGGATAGCCCCTACAGTGGAAGTTATCAAACTTCCGATCAATCCTGAAGCTGACAGTCCGAAAAGGGCAAATACCCAACCGCCCAGTACACCTCCAAGAATACCAAGTAATAAATTTATAATAAGACCAAAACCTCCGCCGCGCATTACTTTACCTGCGAGGAATCCAGCCACAATACCAATAATGATATACCAAATAAAGCCCATATAATCCTCCTTTTTTATTTAACAACAGCAGGTACGGAGAATAGTTCGGTTAGTCAAAACTGAATTAACGACAATTTAGAATCCTTAGTCTTAGAGAAACGGGAAAGTTTGCGTACCTTTGCAGCCAATTTTTCAGGAACACTTCTAAAGCAATAGGTATCATGGTACAAAATCAGGAACAACCCGTAGGAAAAATTACATTTTCCATCTTAATCGCATTAAGTCTTTCACACTGTCTCAATGATCTTTTACAGTCCGTTGTTTCAGCAGCTTATCCGCTATTCAAAGATGATTTAGGATTAAGTTTTGCGCAAATCGGCCTTATCACACTGGTTTATCAGCTTTCGGCTTCGGTCTTTCAACCGATTACCGGAATCATTTTTGATAAATATCCCGTTGCATGGTCGTTGCCTATCGGAATGAGCTTTACACTGATTGGTTTGATAAACTTAGCATTCTCTGATAATCTATACTGGATATTAGCCTCCGTATTCTTAATCGGAATTGGCTCTTCCGTACTGCATCCGGAAGCCTCCCGTATCACATTCCTTGCCTCCGGCGGGAAACGTGGACTGGCACAATCACTCTTTCAGGTAGGTGGTAACTTCGGAGGTTCATTAGGTCCTTTACTGGTTGCTTTGTTGGTGGCTCCTTATGGCAGACAACATCTCATCGTATTTGCATTTGTGGCTTTAGCTGCTATCGGAGTGATGTACCCAATTTGCAAATGGTATAAATCATATCTAAACCGGATGAAAGCACAGACCGTCAGTGTCAGAAAACCTGTTCATCTTCCTTTGCCTATGGATAAGACAGCCCTTTCAATCGCGATATTGCTGATCTTGATTTTCTCCAAGTACATTTATATGGCAAGTCTTACCAGTTATTATACCTTCTATTTGATCCATAAATTCAATGTAAGCGTGCAAGAATCGCAACTATATTTATTTATCTTCCTTGTTGCTACTGCTATCGGAACATTAATTGGTGGACCTGTCGGTGACCGTATCGGTCGGAAGTATGTGATCTGGGCTTCTATTTTGGGAGCTGCCCCGTTCAGTTTACTAATGCCACATGCTAATTTGATGTGGACTATTATCCTTAGCTTCTGTGTGGGATTGATGCTTTCTTCCGCTTTTCCCGCCATATTGCTTTATGCACAGGAATTGCTTCCTACCAAACTCGGATTAATATCAGGGTTATTCTTTGGATTTGCATTCGGGGTGGCTGGTGTAGCATCTGCCGTACTCGGTAATTTAGCGGATAAAACGAGTATTGAATATGTATATAATATCTGTGCTTATATGCCGCTACTAGGATTGGTTACATTCTTTTTACCGAATTTGAAGAAGAAAAAAATAGAATAAGATTAGATTAAATAAAATGGGGTGTGTCACATTTTGCGCTCCCTCTTTTCCAAAGAAAACGACCGGTATGCATCGTCACGACGTATACCGGTCTACAAGTTAAGGTCAAAGTCAAAAAATTAAGAGAGCTATTTATAGGTTAGGGTTAGCGTTAATTTCTTTCTGTGGAATAGCATATAAATAATAGGTGCTATTTACTGTAAACGGCTTCCCGTTCGGGAAGTTGAGGAACCAATGTCCCAGAGGATTTCGTTTTTCAAAGCTACCACCCTCCTGCCAGCAATCGACTTCTGTCTTTTGCATCTCATCCGATAAAGCAGCACGTTCTACTGCCTTTTGTGTACGAAGTATATCGGTAATACCAAATCCTTCTCCCCAAAGTTCACGACGACGTTCCATCAGAATCTCATTGATTACATCTTCCTGTGATTTTCCTGTCACCTCATAATCCCCTACTCCACGGGCATTACGCAATATATTCAATGGAGCTACAGCCTGTGCCAACGCTACGCCGTCACGAACTTTCGCCTCCGCTTCTATCAAATACATTTCAGCAGCACGCATCAAGACCAGATCAGCCGTATCATCTGCACGCATGTGAAATTTCTTATATCCCAAATACCCTTCACGCATCCACTGAAACAAAGGTAAACGAATATCACCTTCGGTAAATGTATCTTTCAGATGGGGATCAGCCATAAAGCTGCTATATGCTCCTACGTATGTTGCATCCAAATAATAGAAATTATAGCTGGCATCCGATTGGGAAGGAATTTGAGGAAATCCCCATATCCATTCTTTATTGGAAATATTATTAAAACCTTCGTACTCGGCTGTAGTTGTCATCAACGTATATCCTGCACGTGCTGCTTCGGCAGCTTTTGCGGCTTCTTCCCATTGTCCGGTCAGCAAGTAAGCGCGAGCCAAAAGACCGTTGACTACTGCTACATTTGGTTTGAACTTTTGATTATCACCGCTGCGGACATAGTTTTTCAAATAGTCCTTCGCCAGAGTGAGATCGTCGAAAATAAGCTGATAAACCTGTGCCACTGTTGATTTTCCTTTCGGTACAGTGGAACTATTGCTAGGTTCGGTATATATAGGAACACACGGAGCATCTTTATCTTTCAAGTAGGTGAATTGATAATGCTGTACCAAGTGCAAATAACAAAAGGCGCGTAATGCCAATGCTTGTCCCTGTGCCTGACGGAGTTCTTCCGAATCCCCCTTGATAGAAATGGCAGTGTTACAATTATCTATCGTTTTATATATCAGATACCAGGCAAACTCTGTTCTACCATTTGAGGATTGTGCTATATCATTGAACTGATACGAAGAGTTAAAACCATATTTCGGACGGGAAACAATATCACTTGCCATCATATCATCCAGACACTGAAGTGCCCGATAACCGATATTGGCATAGGTACTTGAATAATCAAACAGATTATACCAGGCACCATTCACAAGTGCCTCCGCATTTTCGGGTACAGATACCTTATCCGAACTTACCGCATCTGTGGGATCCGTATCCAAAAAACTGCTGCTGCAACTCGTTGCCAGGAAAAGTCCGGCAACTGCCGCAAGAATGGATTGAATTTTTATTTTTCTCATAATTTAGTCTGAATTTAGAAAGAAACATTGATACCTCCGGAGATGGTTCGCATAGCCGGATAACGGTAATAAGTGATACCGGTAATTCCCTGTTCAGGGTCTAGTCCCTGATTCCGGTGAATGGTAAACAGATTATCTCCTTGTACATATACCTGCACACTGCTCAATGACAACTTACTAATCCATTGTTTGGGTAAGTTATAGGAAAGTGTCAGGTTTTTCAATCGCATATACGAATTATTCTGCAAGAAGCGAGTGGAAGCCGAGTTCCAGTTATTAGAGGTAGTACTCAAAGCAGGGACATCGGTATAGCGATTGTCGGGAGTCCATCTTCTTAGAATCTCCGTCGACCAGTCGCGACCTTCCAAACTTCCATTGTGCAGAATCATTGTGACATCACGATTGTAGATATATCCACCGATACTATAAGCAAAGATGGCAGAAAGATCGAATCCTTTCCAGGAAAGAGACGTATTGAATCCGCCATATACTTTCGGAAGAGACGATTTGTTGACATAATAATAGTCAGCCGAACCATAATCATTTGTTGTGACACGTTTTCCGGTCGGATTCTTATTTGCATCCACCTCATCCTTATACCACAGCGGATCTCCATTTTCCGGGTCTACTCCCGCCCACTCTATCATATAGAAATCATACACCGAACGACCTACCTGCAACTTGTTCACACCACTTCGCGGCATATCTTTCAATGGGAGGTCTGTCACCTTGTTCTTATAATGCGTCAAGTTCATACCCAGTTTCCATACCCAACCATTCTGATTGATAATCGTTCCGTTAAGTACCATTTCTATACCTGTATTCTTCAAGGCTCCTACATTTTCATCAATAGAACCGTATCCCAGGGAAGGAGCTATCGGACGTGAATAAAGCAGGTCTTTCGAACGACGTGTAAAGAAATCAAACGAACCGGAAAAACGGTTATTGAACAGAGAGAAGTCGATACCTACATTAAAGTTGAGATTTGTTTCCCATTTCAGATTCGGAGTCGCCATACGATCGGACACTAACGCATTTTCTCCCAAATTGGAAACAATAGTATAAAGTCCTTTACTTGCATAATAAGTACCCAAGTTGTCATTTCCCTGCGCACCATAGCTCATTTTCAGAGTCAAGGCAGACAACCAGTCGGAAGTACTTGCCATAAACTCTTCCCGGTCGATACGCCAGGAAGTACCCAACGACCAGAAATTTCCCCAGCGGGTCTCCGGCGCAAAACGTGAAGAACCGTCGCGACGATAGGATGCCGAGAAGAAATATTTATTTTGATAATCGTATAATGCTTGAGTCAGATAACCCACCAACGCATAATCAATGCGATATCCCGAACCTCCGGTCAACTGTGAACCGACTACCAACTCCGGCATATCAGGCTGCGCCATTTTGGAACGTGATGCTGTCAGTTCATCATAACGGTAAGAATAGGCTTCCACACCGGCAAGGACATTAAAATGATGTTCACCGATTGTCTTGTCATACGTAGCAATATTATTCCATGTCCAAGAGAAAGTACGGGTATTCATTCGGCTGACACCGCCACCGTTTTCTTTAGCCGGACCTAATTTAGGGTTCGTATAATCCAACGTATTATAATTAATCAAGTCAAAATTGAAACTTGTCTTGAATTTCAATCCCTCAATAATCGTAGCTTCCAGGAAAGTACGACCGGAAACTTCATCTTTCATTCGTTCTGATTTATCCAAAGGCAAAGTAGCCGGCAGATTCCAGTTTGCCATCGAACCGGAAGGACGATAAGAGCCGAAGTCATAAATGCGGTCTCCATTCTCATCCAATTTGTAACTACCGTCGGTATTCATTTCATAAATCGGATAAAATCCCGGCATGGTACGTCCTGCGGTAATCACATTACTGGTTTTGGAGTCGGAAGAAACCGGATAGTTCTGCATAGAATGTGCAAAACTCAAATTGACTCCTCCCTTCAACCAGGAAGTCATTTCGCTGGTGATATTGGAACGAAGATTGAAACGCTGATAACCGGATTCAAGCGCAATACCTTTATCATTCAGGTAGCCGGCTGAAAAGAAATACTGATTTGCTTTTCCGCCTCCGGAAACACTTAGATTCAACTCTGTGCGAAGTGCCTGTTGTTCCATGGCATCACTCCAGTCTGAATTCCATAATGGACGGGCACCTGCCACCAATTTTCCATCTGTACCGACCGGTTGCACATATTGGGGACCGTATGGATTCGGTCCACCTCCCATCAATTTCGTAACCAGGTCTTTGGATGCTTGTGCCGCAGCAGTTGCCGGAGTATAATCCGCGCTCTTGGCGTACTGATTGCGAAGTGCTTCCCAATACAATTCAAAGTATTGATCGGTACTGACACGATCATAATCACGCACGGCACGATTGGAACCTCCTAAAGAGGCTTTTACCTTTACGGTCGCTTTGGTATTTTGATCTCCTTGCTTGGTTGTGATAATAATCACCCCATTTGCGCCACGTGAACCGTATAAAGCAGCAGAAGCCGCATCTTTCAATACTGTCATCGAAGATATATCATCAGGATTGATAGAGTTCACACTACCATCGAACGGAACACCATCCACCACATAAAGCGGAGCGCTGGATGCATTGATAGATCCGATACCACGAATACGGATTTCCGCATCCGTACCCGGCTGCCCGCTTGCCGCACTAGCCTGTACTCCGGACACCGTCCCTTCTAATACGCGCGATACACTCGAAGTCTGTAGCTTTTCAATCTCACCCGCTTTCATCGTCGAAGCTGCTCCGGTAAAACTATACTTCTTAGCGGTAGCATAAGCTACTACCATTACTTCTTCCAGTTCTTTACTTTCCGATTCCAACGTGACATTAATCACACTTCGGTTATTCACCGGTTGTTCTACCGATCTCATTCCTACAAAACGGAACACTAAAGTGCCGGTAGCAGGAACTTCAATTGAATAATTTCCATCAATATCGGTGATGGTGCCGGAGGATGCTCCTTTCAATTGTACAGAGACACCAGGCAAGGGCTCCCCTTCAGAAGTCACCGTACCCGTCACGCGTTTCTCCTGCTGTGCTTCCGCATATACTATATTTCCTGCAAAAAGCAGAAGAGACACGACTAATAAACGTAAATAGATTCTCATAATTTTGTGGCTTAAGATTTATTTGCTTGTTGTAACTAACAGTATATTGAACTTTTTTGTTTAGGAAACGAAACATTTTTTAGAAGATTGCTAGCATAAATCAACGAAAGGTAGTACATTCGTGAAACGAAAAATAGCTAAAACAACAAAGAACCACATGGGGAAACGGGTTATTCTATATCTTTTTCTGTTATTTTCACTGTCCTTACAGGCGCAAAGTGAAAAGAAAGCCCTTTCTACAAATGATAGTACAAGAATAGATTCCACAACGGTCACCCAGCCCAGTCCTTTCAAAAGAGCAATCAAGAAATTTATGAATTTCAGTGATTTCGATACGCTCTATATCAGCCCGAACCGTTATAATTATGCGTTGATGGCTACTCATTTCAGCAACTTCGAATATTACTCTGTCACCAGCGAACAGCCTCAACCACAAAAACTTAGTTTCTCTCCTAACCCGCATAATAAAATAGGATTGTATTTCGGCTGGCGATGGATTTTCCTGGGATGGTCCGTAGATGTGGATGATATCTATCGGAAAACCAACCGGAAGAATAGAGGTACAGAGTTTGACCTTAGCTTATATAGTTCCAAACTTGGTGTAGATATATTCTACCGCCGTACCGGAAACAATTACAAGATACATAAGATCAGAGGATTTTCTGAAGATATTCCCTCCAACTATTCCGAGGATTTCAGTGGAATAAAAGTGGATATAAAAGGACTGAACTTATATTATATCTTCAATAACAGAAAATTCTCTTATCCGGCCGCCTTCAGCCAGTCCACCAACCAACGACGCAACGCGGGAACATTTATTGCCGGTTTTTCTATTTCAAAGCATCATCTCGACTTCGACTACACAGAACTTCCTGTTTTTCTACAGCAGACAATGAATCCCGGTATGAAAGTCAAGGATATAAAATATACCAATGCCAATATCAGTTTCGGATATGCCTACAACTGGGTCTTTGCCCGCAACTGCCTGGCATGTTTGTCTCTCACCCCTGCCATTGCCTATAAAGCCTCTGATGTAGATGCGGAAACTCACGAAGGAAAAGCATGGTACGGCAAATTTAATCTGGATTTTCTACTCCGTGCAGGGGTTGTTTATAATAACGGAAAATACTTTGTAGGTACTTCTTTCGTTGGGAAAAACTATAATTACCACCGGAATAATTTCTCTGTAGACAATGGTTTCGGCACTCTTCAGATATATGCCGGATTCAATTTCAACTTACGCAAAGAATACAGGAAAAAGAAATAAAAGTACGGATATCAGAAATCGTAAACTTGCTTGCTTATCCAAAGAATCTTTGTACATTTGCCACGTTCTAACGAACAAAAGTAAAAAATCAATGAAGCAACAACGCCACATACAGACCACACGTACCCTTCTTTCCCGCTTCCGTTATTGGGGCAGAAAGAACTATGCCGCTTTTGCGAGTATGGGACGTGAATTCCAAATCGGTCATCTGCACATCAATGTTGTCGACGTTGCCCTTCGTAAGCAGAATGCAAAAATTACTATCCCTTATCATACATTTATGACACTTCAGGAAATAAAAGACCAAGTGTTGGCAGGCATTGATATTTCGCCCGACCAAGCCGCTTGGCTAGCCAACATGGCTGACAGCGAGGCGCTGTATGCCGCCGCGCATGAGATTACCGTCGCACGTGCTTCGCACGAATTCGACATGTGTTCCATCATCAACGCCAAGTCCGGCCGATGCCCGGAAAACTGCAAATGGTGTGCACAATCCTCTCACTACAAGACTAAAGCCGAGATTTACAATCTCCTTCCCGCTGAAGAATGTCTCCGACAGGCGAAATACAATGAAGCCCAGGACGTCAACCGTTTCTCTCTCGTTACCAGCGGACGAAAACCATCTCCCAAACAGATCACCCAACTTTGCGATACCGTTCGCCAAATGCGACGTCACTCGTCCATTCAGCTCTGCGCTTCTCTGGGGTTACTTAACGAAGAAGAGCTACGTTCCCTATACGAAGCCGGAATCACCCGTTATCACTGTAACCTGGAAACGGCTCCGTCTTATTTTTCCAAACTCTGCTCTACGCATACACAAGAACAAAAACGAGCTACTCTTGATGCAGCCCGTCGTGTAGGCATGGATATCTGCTGCGGAGGTATCATCGGTATGGGAGAAACGATGGAGCAACGGATTGAATTTGCTTTCACTCTAAAAGAACTGAATGTTCAGTCCATACCTATCAACCTGCTTAGTCCGATTCCGGGAACTCCACTGGAAAACGAGCAGCCTTTAAGCGAAGAAGAAATACTTAAAACCATCGCTATCTTTCGTTTTATTAATCCGACAGCTTTTCTAAGATTTGCCGGAGGACGTTCACAACTTTCTTCCGAGGCGATGCACAAAGCATTATATATCGGTATTAACTCGGCTATCGTAGGCGACCTGCTGACAACTCTCGGTTCCAAAGTATCGGAAGACAAAAAGATGATTCAGGAAGAAGGTTATCATTTCGCCGGTTCCCAGTTTGACCGCGAACATATCTGGCATCCGTACACTTCGACTACCGATCCGCTTCCTGTCTACAAAGTGAAACGGGCAGAGGGAGCCACCATTACCCTCGAAGACGGACAAACGCTCATTGACGGAATGTCTTCTTGGTGGTGTGCAGTGCATGGATATAATCATCCGGTATTGAATCAGGCGGCAAAAGAACAATTAGATAAAATGTCTCATGTCATGTTCGGAGGACTGACGCATGATCCGGCCATTGAATTGGGGAAACTATTATTGCCTTTGGTTCCTTCTTCCATGCAGAAAATATTCTATGCAGACTCCGGTTCGGTAGCCGTAGAAGTGGCACTGAAAATGGCTGTACAATATTGGTATGCAGCAGGAAAACCGGAAAAGAATAATTTCGTGACTATCCGTTCCGGCTATCACGGTGATACGTGGAATGCCATGTCTGTATGTGATCCGGTGACGGGTATGCACAGTCTTTTCGGTTCAGCATTGCCTGTACGTTATTTTGTCCCGTCCCCCACTTCCCGGTTCGACGGAGAATGGAATCCGGAAGATATACTACCTCTGCAAGAGATGATTGAAAAACATTCAAAAGAGTTGGCAGCGCTTATCCTGGAACCGGTGGTACAGGGAGCAGGTGGCATGTGGTTTTATCATCCGCAGTATCTGCGTGAAGCAGAAAAGCTTTGCCGGAAGCACAATATTCTTCTAATCTTCGACGAAATAGCAACGGGATTCGGACGTACCGGCAAACTTTTTGCGTGGGAACACGCCAGAGTAGAACCGGATATCATGTGCATCGGCAAAGCACTGACCGGAGGATATATGACACTTTCTGCTGTATTAGCCAGTAACCGGATAGCAGATACCATCTCCAACCATGTACCGGGAGCTTTTATGCACGGGCCTACATTTATGGGTAATCCACTTGCGTGTGCAGTGGCTTGCGCTTCCGTTCGCCTATTACTCGAATCCGGTTGGCAAGAGAATGTGAAGCGAATTGAAACTCAACTGAAAGAAGAACTGGCACCTGCACGGGAATTTCCGGAAGTAGCTGATGTACGAATACTCGGAGCTATCGGAGTCATTGAGATGAAGCGTCCGGTAAATATGGCCTATATGCAACGACGATTTGTGGAAGAAAGAATCTGGGTACGTCCCTTTGGCAAACTGGTATATCTGATGCCGCCTTTCATCATTACTTCGGAACAATTAAGCAAACTGACTTCCGGGTTACTTAAAGTTATTCAAAAAAGATGACAGATAAAAAGAATATTACCGGATTTTCACCCAAAGATCTGTTCCTCGGTGAGCAAAAGGGTGTTCCTCGGTGAGGAACGGACCTTTCCTCACCGAGGAAGGATGCCTTGGTCGGTGAGAAACTTCCGGGATAGTCCTTCTGACGATAAACATCTTATAAACAACAGATTACACTTTCAATCATTCATCTATCGAATACTGATTACTTAAAATAACAATTCATGACATTAGAGTATATAAACCAGGAACTCCAGACCTTGAAAGAGAAAAAGAATTACCGTTCTCTCCCACCGCTAATCCACAAAGGGCGAGATGTTCTGCTGAACGGACAACGAATGTTGAACCTATCTTCTAATGATTATCTCGGACTGGCTAATGACATTTCATTGAGGGAAGAATTCTTAAGGACGCTCACTCCCGAAACTTTCCTGCCCACCTCCTCTTCTTCCCGGTTATTGACCGGTAATTTTAGTGACTATCAGAAGTTGGAGCAACAGCTAGCCACCATGTTCGGAACCGAAAGTGCACTCATATTCAATAGTGGTTATCATGCCAATACAGGAATACTTCCTGCCATTTGCAATACTCACACCCTGATTCTTGCTGACAAGCTGGTGCATGCAAGCCTGATAGACGGGATTAAATTATCATCAGCTAAATGTATACGGTATCGTCACAATGATATTTCCCAGTTGCAGCGACTGATTGCTGAAAATCATAACGCTTATGAGCAGATTATTATTGTTACCGAAAGTATCTTCAGCATGGATGGCGATGAAGCTGATCTTCCCGCTCTCATTCAACTCAAAAAGAGCTATTCCAATATTCTTCTTTATATAGATGAGGCTCATGCTTTTGGTGTACGAGGGAAAAAAGGATTAGGATGTGCTGAAGAACAAGAATGTATCAACGATATAGACTTTCTGGTAGGTACATTCGGGAAAGCCATTGCCTCGGCAGGAGCTTATATTGTCTGTCGACAACTCATTCGGGAATATCTAATCAATAAAATGCGCACGTTTATATTCACCACTGCACTTCCGCCCATTAATATTCAATGGACTTCATGGGTGTTAGAACGTCTTCCAGCTTTACAACATAAGAGAACTCACCTGCTACAAATCAGTGAAAAGCTAAAGGAAGCCCTTACAACCAAAGGATACAATTGCCCCTCGGTAAGCCATATTGTCCCTATGATTGTCGGAGCAAGTGAAGATACCATATTGAAAGCAGAAGAACTCCAACGCAAAGGATTTTACGCATTGCCGGTACGTCCGCCTACGGTTCCCGAAGGGACTTCACGCATCCGCTTCTCACTGACAGCGGACATCACCGAACATGAAATCGACCAACTCATCAAACTGATAAACGGATGAAACAGTATTTTATCATAAAGAATAATCAAAAGCATCTATTGCTTTTCTTCGCAGGCTGGGGAATGGATGAAACTCCATTCCTGCAAATTCACCCGACCGATAAGGACTGGATGATTTGCTATGATTATCGTTCATTAGAGTTCGATGCCGACATTTTGCAAGAATATTCCGAAATCACCCTCATTGCCTGGTCAATGGGAGTATGGGCAGCCTCACAGATAATGAAACAATATCCATCCCTGCCCCTTTCCCAAAGTATCGCTATCAATGGGACTCTTTCTCCTATACATGAAACGAAAGGGATTACTCCTACCATTTTTGAAGGAACCCTGCAAGGACTGAATGAACAATCCCTGCAAAAGTTTCAAAGAAGAATGTGCGGTTCAGCAGCCGATTACAAGGCTTTTCAGACAGTAGCTCCCCAACGTCCCGTTGAAGAGCTCAAAGAAGAGCTTGCTGCCATACAAAAGCAATACTTATCATTGCCACCGTCGGATTTTGCATGGCAAAGAGCCATCATAGGAAAGAGCGACCGTATCTTCCTGCCGGATAGCCAATGGTTGGCATGGAGAAACAAAGTGGATTCCCTTGAATATACAGAAGCCGCTCATTATCAACAAGACCTTTTTGATAATGTAATCATGCAAATCAACTAATGATCGATTTATGGATAAACAACTAATCGCCGAACGTTTCTCTAAAGCCATTGCTACTTATCCCCAGGAAGCAAACGTACAACGGCAAATAGCAGATAAAATGATTCACCTGCTTACAGAACACATCTCTTTTCCCTGTTCAAAAGTGATTGAGTTCGGATGCGGTACAGGTATTTATTCCCGTATGCTACTTCAGGCCCTTCGGCCGAAAGAATTATTGCTAAACGACCTTTGCCCGGAAATGAAGTACTGTTGCGAGGATATATTAAGAAAAGAACAGGTTTCCTTTCTTCCGGGAGATGCAGAAACAGTTCCTTTCCCCGCTGAAAGTACATTAATTACTTCCTGCTCGGCTCTGCAATGGTTCGAATCTCCTGAAAACTTTTTCAAAAGGTGCAACACCCTGCTTAATAATCAAGGCTATTTCGCTTTCAGCACTTTCGGTAAAGAGAATATGAAAGAGATACGAGAGTTAACAGGAAACGGGCTCCCTTATCGTTCACGGGAAGAGCTTGTTAAAGCCTTGTCATCCCACTTTGACATACTCCATTCGGAAGAAGAACTTATTTCTCTTTCGTTTGATAACCCACTAAAAGTACTTTATCATTTGAAGCAGACAGGAGTAACCGGAATATCCGGCACCTCTTCCCAACAACTGCGGACACGTCGTGACTTGCAGTTATTCAGTGAACGTTACACACAAGAATTTACCCAGGGCACTTCAGTGTCCCTGACCTATCACCCTATTTATATCATCGCAAAAAAGAAAAAAGTATGAAACAGAATGTATATTTCGTAAGCGGTATCGACACCGATGCCGGCAAGAGCTACGCCACCGGATTTCTAGCTCGTGAATGGAACAAGAACGGACAGCGTACCATCACTCAAAAGTTTATCCAAACAGGAAACATTGGTCACTCCGAGGATATTGATTTGCATCGTCGTATCATGGGAATCTCCTTTACAGAAGAAGACAAAAAAGGACTGACTATGCCGGAAATTTTCTCTTATCCCGCCTCTCCGCATCTAGCTTCCCAACTGGATAACCGTCCCATTGACTTCGGCAAAATCAAACGTGCTACGGAAGAGTTGAGCGAACGCTATGATTTTGTTCTGCTCGAAGGCGCAGGTGGCTTAATGGTTCCGCTAACAACAGAGCTTCTGACAATAGACTACATTGCCCAAGAGAATTATCCGCTTATCTTTGTTACTTCCGGTAAATTGGGAAGCATCAATCATACTTTGCTTAGCCTTGAAGCCATACAAAAACACGGTATTGTACTGGATACAGTACTTTATAATATGTATCCTACCGTAAAAGATAAAACGATTCAGAATGATACGATGAACTTCATTCAAAACTGGCTGAAGAAGTATTTCCCGGATACGAAATTTATATTAGTTCCGGAAATAAAAGAATAAAAAGACTTATGACTTCAAAAGACTAGCCTCACTATTTGCCGGGCTAGTTTTTTGTTTCTACAATCCACTTTTCAATATTACGGGTTTCCGCACTGAAATTTACTCCTATTTTAAAGAGTTTACGTCCGTCCATTTCGAAAGGAAGAGCATAATTCTTGTCGTTAATCTGCTGTAAAGCATCTTCTGCCGTACCGTTCAACTTAAATTCCATGATATAAATAAATTTATCGGTCTGCAAGACAAGGTCGATGCGCCCTTCACTCGTATGATACTCTACCTTGGTGTAGAAACCTAGCAGTTTAAAAACGATAAAAAGAACATTTTCGTAATGTAGCTCCTGGTCCCGAATCACTTCGTAAGTAGTGTCTGCAAAGAAACTTTGCAGACGGCGGAAGAAAGAGTTATAATCACCGGAACGCACTTCACGAACAAACTTCTGAATCTCAAAAGGCGACTCGACCTTATTTACGTTCGCATAAAAAGGAAGCAGGAAGCGGATAAAACCTTCTTCCACTTCGCGATTGGGGAAACCCAAGCGATACATTCCAAATTCTTCATCATACCCCTTAATGGTTAGGTATCCACTCTGATAAATTACCGGGATGGGATTGGTGGATTCAGAATCTATACTGTTCAACACTTGGACATCGGTCTCTTCATGTGCCATCCGCTCCAGGTCATAATGATGTTTTTTTAGCAATTTCACCAAATAGGTAGGCGTACCCGTTTCAAACCAATAACTACCAAACTCCTTACGCTTGAAAGCGTTCAGCAGACTGAACGGGTTGTACATGCCGATTGAATTGTGCGTAAAATGATAACCGTCATAACACTCTCTCAAATCTTCACAGAGTTTGTCATACGTTATTCCACGTGCTGCTGCAAATTCATGTAGTTCCGCTTCCAGATTTTCATGGATTTCACGCTCGCTGACACCACAAATTTCGACATACTCATTCCACATTGAAATATCATCCAGATTATTCAAATCACTGAATACACTGACTTTGCCAAACTTTGTCACGCCGGTGAGCAGAGCGAACTTTATATACCCGTCCTTCGTTTTCAAAGCGCCATAAAATGGCTTCAGAGTATTTCGGAATTGCTTTTGCAGTTCCTCATTACCGATAGCTTGCAGCATAGGTTTGTCATACTCATCTACCAGAATAACTACACGTTGTCCGGTCTTCTCACAAGCACGCTGAATGATACCTGCAAAACGCAGGGAAAAAGATGTCTCGGATGGACGGGTGCCGTATTGGCTTTCCCAATATTCCAGATTATCATTCAATATCTTATCCAGACTTTCCGGAGTGTCATACTTCTCGATATTCAGGTCGAGATGCAATATAGGATATTTAATCCAATCCTTTTCCAACTTTTCTACTGCCAAGCCGGTAAACAGTTCTTTTTTTCCTTGAAAGTAAGCCTCTAAAGTAGAAATGAGCAGACTCTTTCCGAAACGGCGCGGACGACTCAAAAAGTAATAACGCCCGGTCTTTACCATTTGATACATCAATGCCGTTTTATCAATAT
>NZ_JADPLO010000060.1:0-41790 GCF_015667765.1 Bacteroides sp. 1001302B_160321_D4
TGCCGTGGTGTTCGTACTCCTCTCGGAGATGTATCCCACCAAGGTTCGCGGACTGGCCATGTCAATAGCAGGATTCGCTCTGTGGATCGGAACGTACCTGATCGGACAGTTGACCCCCTGGATGCTCCAGAACCTTACCCCCGCCGGAACATTCTTCCTGTTCGCCCTCATGTGCGTGCCGTATATGCTGATTGTCTGGAAACTCGTGCCGGAGACTACCGGGAAGTCGCTGGAAGAGATTGAAAGATATTGGACCCGTTCGGAATAGTAAAACAAAAAGACCTTAATAACTTAATAATAAAAGATGTATGGATTTTAAGAAACTGGCAAATCAATACAAGGATGAACTCTTGGATAATGTTCTTCCTTTCTGGCTTGAGAACTCACAAGACCATGAATATGGTGGCTACTTCACCTGTCTGGATCGTGAAGGAAAAGTTTTCGATACAGATAAATTTATCTGGCTGCAAGGTCGCGAGGTGTGGATGTTTTCCATGCTTTACAACAAGGTAGAAAAACGTAAGGAATGGCTTGATTGTGCCGTTCAAGGTGGTGATTTTTTAAAAAGATACGGACATGATGGAGACTATAACTGGTACTTTTCACTTGACCGTTCGGGTAGACCATTGGTAGAACCATACAATATCTTTTCGTATACATTCGCTGCCATGGCTTTCGGGCAATTAAGCCTTGCAACCGGTAATCAGGAATATGCTGACATAGCCAAGAAAACCTTCGACATTATCCTTTCCAAAGTAGATAACCCGAAAGGTAAATGGAACAAGCTTCATCCAGATACCCGTAATCTGAAAAACTTTGCCCTGCCGATGATACTATGCAATCTTGCTATGGAAATTGAGCATATTTTAGGCAAGGACTATTTGGAACAAGCGATGGATACTTGTATTCATGAAGTTATGTCTGTCTTCTATCGTCCCGAACTTGGTGGTATCATTGTTGAGAATGTAGATGTGAATGGTAATCTGATAGATTGCTTTGAAGGACGGCAGATTACCCCTGGCCATGCGATTGAAGCCATGTGGTTTATAATGGATTTAGGGAAACGCCTAAACCGTCCGGAATTAATCGAAAAGGCTAAGAATATCACTCTTACAATGCTTGAATATGGTTGGGATAAAGAATATGGAGGTATCTACTATTTTATGGATCGTAACGGTTGTCCTCCCCAACAACTGGAATGGGACCAGAAACTCTGGTGGGTGCATATTGAAACACTCATATCTCTTCTGAAAAGTTATCAATTGACCGGAGATAACCAATGTCTGGAATGGTTTGAAAAAGTACACGATTATACATGGACCCATTTTAAAGATAAAGAGCATCCCGAATGGTATGGATACTTAAATCGGAGAGGTGAAGTGCTACTACCACTCAAAGGAGGAAAATGGAAAGGATGTTTCCATGTACCAAGAGGGTTATACCAATGCTGGAAAGTATTGGAACAGCTATAAACAATAATGGATATGTTAACCAATCTATATTAATAATCTAAAAATTAATTCTATGACAGAGTTTAACTCAAAAATCAAGAAGAACTCTCGTATATTGAAAATATTTATGTTTTCAATCTGCGCGCTATTTGCATGTGCTATCAGTAGTCATGCACAGAGTTTAGTGAAAGGAACTGTTACTGATGGTATAGGAGAACCGCTACCAGGAGTAAGTGTTGTCGTAAAAGGAACTACTAATGGCACTATTACAGATGTAAATGGAAAATATAGCATTCAGGCCACCGCAAAAGACATTTTATCATTCTCATATGTTGGAATGTCAGATCAGGAAATAAAGGTAGCAGGTCAGACGACCATTAATGTGGTTATGAAAGATGATGTGGCAGCTTTGGATGAAGTGATTGTGGTAGGATATGGTACTGCCAAGAAGCAATCTTTAACCGGAGCCGTATCTGCGGTGAAAGGCGACGAACTGCTGAAAGCACCGGCAACCAATGTGTCGAGTCTTTTAGGTGGACGTTTGCCAGGTATTTCATCTGTTCAAGTATCTGGTGAACCCGGAGACGATCAGGCTACATTACGAGTTCGTGGCTCTATTTATAATGTTACTTATATAGTAGACGGAATGCCTCGTTCTATTAATGATATTGACCCTAATGATATCGAAAGTGTATCTGTTTTGAAAGATGGAGCTTCTGCAGCTGTTTATGGATTAAAAGGAGCCGGTGGTGTTATTATTATAACTACAAAAAAAGGTCAGGAAGGAAAATCCAAAATCACTTATAATGGTTCAATAGGAGCATCTATGAATGCAAACTTCCCGCAGTTTATGAATGGACCTCAATTTGCATATTATTATAATATGGCTGACATGATGGATAAAATGGCTAATGGAAGCATTTCAAACATTAGTCAATATAATCCCGTTTTTACAAAGGCGAATGTGGAAGCTATGTTGAATGGTGATCCTACTGACGGATGGGATAATGTTAACTATATTGATAAAGTATTCGGAACCGGTATTAATCAGAAACACAATGTAACAATACAGGGAGGTAGTGATAAGATGCGTTACTTTGCTTCTGTGGGTTATTTAGGTCAAAAAGGTAACATTGACAATTTCTCTTACAAGAGATACAATTTAAGAACTAATCTTGAGACTCAACTGGCTAAGAACTTCCAGTTAAGTTTAGGTATTGCAGGAAATGTCGGTAAACGTGAAACTCCGGGATATGCTTCAGGCGGTACGGATTCTAATTCCGAATTGGGTGAACAAGGTTGGTTGTCAGTAGCTCATCAGACTATAATGATGCATCCATATTTGCCGGAAACATATGACGGACTTTATTCTGCTACCACACAGAATAACACAAGTCTGCCCAACAGTCCATTGGCTGCCATTTATGAATCAGGATACAAACATACCAATAGCTTTGATTTACAAACTAACATCTCTTTACAATATAATGTACCTTGGGTTAAAGGCTTGAGCGTGAAAGTAACCGGAGCTTATGACTATACAACTTCTCATAATAAGAATTTGAATACACCTTACTCCACATATATACATAAAATGCCGACTTCGACAGCAGATTGGACTTGGTCTAAAGCAGACGATCCTCGCGGCACAGCAAATGGAATAAATTTAGGTGAAGGACAGTATAGTTCTCATCAAATGGTAGGCCAAGGAAGCATAAACTATGCAAGCTCCTTCGGAAAACATAATGTAGAAGGAATGGTATTAGCAGAAATCCGGGATTATAAAGAAAACAGTTTCTCCGGCTATAATAAGAACATGAGTTTCTCTGAACTACCAGAATTGAGCTTTGGACAACCGGCAGACTCTCCAATCTCGGGATACAGTGATGCAAACCGTAGTATTGGTTATGTTTTTCGTTTGAAATATGACTATGACAATAAGTATTTGGCAGAGTTTACAGGTCGATATGATGGTTCTTACAAATTTGCCGGCAATGTTAGTGGGAAACGTTGGGCATTCTTCCCGTCAGCGTCAGTAGCGTGGAGAATATCTAAAGAAGATTTTATGTCTAGTCTGACATTTCTGGATGATATGAAGATACGTGCATCTGTCGGTTTATTAGGAAACGATGCAGTGAGTCCGTATGCTTTCCTTAGTACTTACAATTTGATGGATGGTAACAAAAATGCATACCAAACAATTCTGAATGGAAAAGTAATGCAAGCATTACGCGCCTCTGTAATTGCCAATCCTACTCTAACTTGGGAGAACACCTTAACTTACAATGCAGGATTTGACTTTACGATGTGGAATGGTCTGTTGGGAATGGAGTTTGACGCATTCTATAATTATACCTATGATATTTTGACAGCAATGGGAGGCGATTACCCCCCATCTATGGGAGGATATTATTATACTTATGCCAACTATAATAAGGTGGATAGCAAAGGCGTTGAAGTAACGGTGAGCCATCGTAATAAATTAAACTTGGCAGGCAAGCCATTCTCCTATGGCGCAAGCTTCAATCTGACATTTGCAAGAAACCGTTATCTCCGTTATCCGGATAGTCCGAACACAGTAGAGTGGAGAAAACGCACAGGACGTAGTGTCGATGCTTCTGTTGTGTGGGTTGCAGATGGCTTATTCCGTTCAGAAGAAGAAATAAACAATTCAGCCTGGTATGGCACTCGTCCTAATGTCGGTGATATCAAATACAGAGATTTAAATGGTGATGGTAAAATAGACGAAGATGACAGAACACGTGTTGGACGTGGCAATCGTCCCGAATTAACTTACGGTTTGAACCTGAATTGTGCTTGGAATGGATTCGATTTAAGTGCACAATTTACTGGAGGTGCACTGTTTGATGTATCGTTGACAGGAACTTATTACAATGGATATGACGATAATACAGTCTGGACACAGGCATTTAAAGAAGGAGCCAACTCACCACTATATCTGGTTCAGAATGCATATACAGTAGAAAATCCGAATGGAACATTCCCACGACTTACACTGGGTAATCAAGGACACGGAGGAGATAATGGATTAGCTTCCACTTTCTGGTTGCGTAACGGTAGATACCTTCGTCTCAAATCCGCACAATTGGGTTACACATTCCCCAAGAGATGGATGAGTCCTGTCGGTATTCAGAATCTTAGAATTTATGTAGAAGGTTCTAATTTATTCACGATTTCCGGTCTTCCTGATGGAATCGATCCTGAATCTCCGGGAGTAAATAACGGATACTATCCTCAACAACGCACCATTATGGGCGGTATAACTTTGACTTTCTAAACCTTTAAAAGTTCTATTATGAAAACAAAAGTATTAAGTATCATATTGTTGGGAGCCTCTTTAGGGCTTGGCTCATGTAGTGATTATCTGGACATGACTCCAACAGACAGAGCATCAGATAAACTTGTATGGAGTAAACTCGACTATGCAGAACAGGCAGTCAACGATTTCTATCGCTATATAGATTATTTAGGAGCCTACAGGGATGGACAATGTTTGGCAGGAATGACAGAAGCTCTGACAGATCAGCTTAAATATGGTTCCTACAACTATATGGCTAAATGTCAGATACCTAGTGAAATTGCTTATGGAGGTTCTGTTCTCACAGTGAATTATGTTAGTACTTACCTTGGCAACTGGGGGACGATGTACGAATATGTGCGCCGTGTCAATGAAGGTATCAACAAATTAAAGAAATATGCTTCATTTGGTCAGGCTGATGAAGAACGCTTGGAAGCTGAAATGCGTTTCTTCAGAGGGTATCTCTATACAGATTTATTAAAGCGTTATAAAGAAGTGATTATATACGATGAGAATCTGGATAATATAAAAAAGGATATGCCAGTTAGTTCGGAAGCCGACGGATGGAATTTTGTATATAATGATCTAAAATATGCCGGTGAACATTTGCCTGTTGATAAAACTCCTAACGGACGTTTAACTAGCGGAGCTGCTTATGCAATGTTATCGAGAGCTATGTTGTATGCGGAAAGATGGGATGACGCTCGTATTGCAGCTGAAAAGGTGATGGGAATGGGTTATGAATTAGAAGCAAAAGAAGACTATTCAAATGCCTTTAAAGCAGGAAGCAAAGAAGCCATTCTACAATATTGTTATGATAAGAGTTCCACTGTGACTCATGACTTTGATGGATATATGGTTCCTGGAGGTGATAAAGCGCTCGACGGCAATTCCATGACCGGAGGATTCGGTACCCCGACACAAGAAATGGTTGAATCGTATGAATATGCAGATGGTAGTGGCTTCCCCGATTGGAGTGCATGGCATACTGCTGAAGGTACTACAACGACTCCTCCTTATGCCAAATTGGAACCACGTTTTAAAGCTACCATTCTCTATAATGGAGCAACATGGAAAGGCAGACCGATAGAATCTTTCGTAAACGGTACTGATGGTTGGGCTGCATGGAAAACAGATGCCAAACCGGAAGGACGTTCTACTACCGGGTATTATTTACGTAAACTGGTAGATGAAGCTCATAATTTTACTTCCATACAAGCCAGTACACAGCCATGGACAGAAATTCGTTACGCAGAGGTATTACTGAATCATGCAGAAGCATGTTATCATCTGAATGGCTATACGGATAAGGCAAATAAAGACATAAAAGATATTCGTAACAGAGTGGGATTGTCTTACACAGACAAAAGTGGGGATGATTTAATGAAAGCCATCCGTCAGGAACGCAAAGTAGAACTTGCTTATGAAGGACATTATTATTGGGACATGCGTCGTTGGAAATTATCTGCGACAGCATTTACCGGTATTCGTCTTCATGGAATGAAAATAGAGAAAAATGCAAATGGGTCTTTCACTTACATTTATACAGAATGTGATGATAAAGATCGTAATTTCCCGACTAAGATGTATCGTTTCCCAATGCCACAGGCAGAGTTGGACAATAACGGTGCGGTAACTCAATATGCAGAATGGCAATAAATCTAAAATGAAAACATTATGAAAAAGAATATATTATATCTATTATTAGGGATTTTGGCTCTCACGAGTTCTTGCCAGGATCCGGAATATGTGCTTCCTACTGCGGACAGACAGGGAATCACGAGCTTGACTGCACTCTTTACTTCTGGGCCATACGTGGATAAAGAGGCTGTGGTATATACTATTGCAGATGCTTCTGTAGATAAGTATGTAATTCCTATGCCATGGTATTATCCGGAAAATAGTGATAATGAAACTTCAGAATATATGAAAGCGATGAGGATTCAGGCAAAGTTGGCACCAAACTGTACTATTGAACCGGTTCTTTCAATTCTCGATCTGACTAAAGAGAATTATTTCACTTATACAGACGCTCAAGGATATAAGAAACAAATCTGCATCACAGGCGAAAGAGTTAAGTCTACTAAGTGTCAGTTATTAAGTTTCTCAATACCGTCTGAAGACATTACAGGTATTATTGATGAAGACCACAAAACTGTATCTTTAATCTCTGCGGAAGATTTATCTTCTTGCTTGGCAGATTATTCACTGTCGGCTCATGCGACCATGTCACCGGATCCTAAAACAGAGCCTCTTAATTTTAATTCACCTGTTGAGCTTACAGTGATTGCTCACGATGGAGTGACAAAGCAAACTTATACTATTCAAAAAGCAGTACCGGATAAGATTCCTTACGGATATAGAAAAGGTAGTGAGACAGAATTATTTAAATTGGATATGGGAGTTATCGGCTTACCTTGGACTGGAGCAAATGCACCTTCTTTAGCTGTTTCCGGAAATAATCTGGTAGTTTGCTTGGGTGATGGTACCACAACTCCTGCATATTACAATGCATCTACGGGAAATAAGATTGGTAATGTAACTTTGGGTAGTGTGAGTGTTGCATCTTTAGGATGTATGACAAGTGATAGTAGGGGAAATATATTATTAGCAACGAAGGCTACTAATGGCAAGTCTTTCTCAATCTATAAGACTTCTTCTGTTACGACTGCTCCAACTTTATTGACTACTTATACTAATAATACAGGGTTAGATATGGGTACGAAAGTGTCTGTTCAAGGAGATATTAATACTAATGCCTCTATTATTGCTACTTGTGACGGAACAGCCAGTTCAGGTTCCAATAAGTTTGTTCGTTGGATTATAACAGACGGTGTATTGGGAAGTCCTCAAGTAGTAACAGTGAATGGTGTAGGTAATTGGGGAGCTCCCGCATCAAACACTAAAGTTGTGACTAAAGGAACTACTGCTCAAAGTGATTATTTTTTGTCATACTATGATTCTAACATTCTTTATTGGGTGAATGGAACAAATAATAATGCAAGTAAATCTCTGGAAGACTCCGACAATGGTAATTCTTGGGCAATGAATAACAACTGTCTGGATACAAGAAGCTTTAATAATGCACAATATCTTGTATTGGTATGTACAGCTCATTTCCCGCAATGGGGTGGAACTCCATGCTTATATATGTATGATGTAACGTCAGACGGATCATTCACTGGTACAATATCTACTTCAGATGCTCTGTCATTCAATCCTTCACTTTCCTCATACAATTCATCCGATGGTGTAGCTGCAACAGGTGATGTATTGCTTGCTCCGACAACAGATGGATATAAGCTCCGTGCTTACTACGTGGATAACAACTGTAAGGTTATCGGAGGATATGAGTTTGATTGTATCGACAAATAATTAATTGATCTCTTTATCTCATATATGATGAGAAAATACCCATTCATCATATATGGGATAAAGAAATCTGTAAATCATTTAAAGGAGTAGCTATATGTCAACAAAGAAAAAAATGTTATGGTTATTATCATTACTGCCTTTTTTCATAGCATGTGGTGATGATAACACTGATATCCCGGATTGGCCATGGGCGGAGCCGGAGACTCCAACTGAACCTGTTGAAGCCAATCCTGATATTGTAAATTTAGGCTGGACCAATGTGAAAAGCACTTATGGAACCTTGCCTGAACATATCAACGTATATAAATCACCAGAAACACTGGAAGGCAAAAAAGCGATAGCTTATATTGCGGTAGGTGATATGAGTAAGGCAGCATTTGGTGTATTAGGAGAAAAGACTGGATTGAAAAAGCCAAAAGAATTTTATGAAGAGAACAACTCCACAATTGTAATCAATGGAGGTTTCTTCTATGAGGGGTCATTAAGCCTAATATGGCGTAACGGTGAAATGGTGTGTAAGAACAATGATGTAACAGCAGAAGATTGGACTAACGGTCCATTCTGGTATCCTGTATTAGCTGCATTCTGTGAAATGAATGATGGCTCATTCAAATCAATGTGGACTTACACAACACTATCCAATGTTACTTATTGGTATTCAGAGCCCTCACCGGTAAAATCAGAAACAACTCCTGACGAAAATTTTCCGTCTACAGGAACTGTCTTAAATGCTAAAACAGGAATAGGCGGTGGCCCCGTACTTCTGTTGGATGGAAACATAAAGAATACATACGAAGAAGAAATCTTATCAGATATTGGCGCCACGGCGAACAGACCTCGTTCGGCTATTGGTATCACCAATGATAAGAAAATGATTCTTTTTGTGTGTGAAGGAGATGGAATGACAACGGGAGTTGCCGGTATGACCACCGAAAATGTAGCCAATATCATGAAAACACTGGGATGTACGGATGCTATCAATTTGGATGGCGGTGGTTCCAGTTGCATGTTAGTCAATGGGCAAGAGACGATCAAGACAAGTGACTCCAGCGGAGACGAAAGATCCGTAGCATCAGTAGTCACTCTTAAATAAAAAATGTACTGCGGATATATCAGGCAGTATATACCTAATAAAACAAGTATGATATGAGAAAATTTCTAAAAATACTAATACTGACTTTCTTGGGAGCAGTTACAATAACCTCCTGTAGTGATGATTCTGATGGAATTCCCGGATGGCCGTGGAACGATAATTCGACAGAAAAGCCGGACGAGCCGGATGTTGCAGAAGCTAAGCCACGATATATTTGGATTGATGCGGCTGCTAATTTTCCTGACTATGCCAATAGTAAGGAAAACATAGCCAAAGATATGGAAAAGATAAAAGCGGCAGGATTCACTGATATTATTGTCGATGTACGTCCCACTACAGGAGATGTATTATTCAATACTAATGTTGTAGATCAGGTGAAACGTATGGATGTATGGGGTAATTCCGGATATAGTTATTATGAAAGGACGGAAACTTGGGATTATTTACAGGCATTTATTGAGGAGGCTCGTATACAAGGATTAAAAGTGAATGCTTCTATCAATACATTTGTAGGAGGCTATTTATGTCCGTATAATTTAGGACATGATGGAGTCTTGTTCCGTGATGAATCAAAAAAAGGATGGGCTAGTGTAGCTAATCTAGCTGACGGGCTAACCAATACGATGGATTTGTTGGACGATGAAACCGATTATGGAGCGAAATTTTTCAATCCCGCTAATGATGATGTACAAAACTTTGTTTTACAGTTGTTGGCCGACTTGGCTAAATATGATTTGGATGGCATCATATTGGATCGTTGTCGTTATGATGACTATGGCTTAGAAAGCGATTTTTCAGATATTTCCAAACAGAAGTTCGAAGAATACATCGGTGAAACTGTAGCAAACTTCCCGGCAGATATTATGGCACCCGGTACGGATGAAATACCTTCTGACCAGCCTGTTTATTTTAAGAAGTGGTTGGAATTCAGAGCGAAAGTTATTCATGATTTCATAGTAAAGGCACGCGAGAAAGTTAAATCTGTCAATAACAATATCAAGTTTGGAGTTTATGTTGGTGCCTGGTATTCAACATACTATACATCAGGCGTGAACTGGGCCAGCCCTAAATACAACACCTCCGCTTATTATCCGAAATGGGCTACTTCCGATTATAAGAATTATGGATATGCGGACCATTTGGACTATATCTTTTTGGGTGCTTATGCTTCCGTGAACAATATATATGGAAGTGGCGAATGGACCATGGAAGGTTTTTGTAAGAATGGACGTGAACTGTTACAAGGAGATGTACCTTTTGCAGGCGGACCAGATATCGGTAACAGTACCGGATGGACTGACGGAGGACAATCTGCAAAAATTCCGGATACTATTGATGCTTGTATCAGTAATAGTGACGGCTTCTTTGCCTTCGACCTTTGCCACGTTAAGAAATACGACTATTGGAACGCTTTTAAAACAGGCTTTGATAAATATCTGGAATCTATCGAAGAATGAGGTTTGAACTAACCAACTAATTATGAAAATATATTTATTACAATTCTTTTTATTAATAGGTCTGGGCTTGAATTTACAAGCCCAGATTCCTTCTAACCCTATTCGCGGGAAAGTAACCTGTAATGGGACAGGAGTCCCGGGGGTAGTAGTGACCGACGGAATAGACTGTGTTTTGACTGACCAGCAAGGCCAATATACTCTCCCCCCTAATAGGGATGTTCGTTTCATTTATTTATCCACTCCTTCCGGATATTTACCGAAAACAGAACAAACAATACCTTTATTCTATCAGAAGCTGAATCCGGCCAAGCAAGATATTTACGACTTCGAATTGGTAAGAAATCCGCAAAATGAGATCAATCATTTGTTTTTGGTGCAGGCAGATGCGCAGGTTACTTCCGAAGATGACGTAAAGGCTTATGCTAAATATCTGCAAGATATGAAAGAATATATTCGTCCGTATATGGGCAAAAAAGAAGTATTCGGCATAGATTGTGGGGATATCGTAGGAGATACTCCTTCTTTATATCCTTCCTATATAGATACGGTATCATCATTAGAGATTCCCATCTATCGGGCAATTGGTAATCACGACATGACGTATGGAGGGCGTACTTTTGAATATTCTTATCGCACTTTCGAAAGTTATTTCGGTCCTATCTACTATTCATTAAATAAAGGTAATGCTCATTATATCGTGCTTGACAATTGCTTTTATGTCAACCGTGATTATCAATATATAGGTTACATTGATGAACGTACTTTCCAATGGCTGGAGAAAGACCTCTCTTATGTGCCCAAAGACAAACTTGTCTTTGTAGTGATGCACATTCCTTCCAGTCTTCAGAAGAAGCTAAGATATAACACGCTAGATCAAGATGAAACGGTCAATACAGCTGCACTATATAAATTATTGGAAGGTTATAATGCCCACATCATTTCCGGACATACACATTTTAATGTAAACGTATGTTTTAATGACTCATTAATGGAGCATAACACGGCTGCTGTATGCGGTACCTGGTGGCGTGCGGACATCAATGTGGATGGTACTCCGAGGGGGTACGGAGTGTATGAAGTAGACGGGAATCAAGTGAAATGGATCTATAAAAGTGCAGGTTACCCGAAAGAGCATCAGTTACATGTATATCCAGCCGGTTCATCTGACGAGCACCCTTCCGATATAATTGCTAATGTATGGAACTGGGATGAACAGTGGAAAGTGGAATGGTATGAAAACGGAAAACGAATGGGAGAAATGCAACGCTACAAAGGATATGATCCTGCAGCAAAAGCAATCTGTTCTGACAAAGAAAAAGTGAAATATGAATGGATTTCCCCGGTTCTTACCGAACATCTTTTTCATGCTACTCCCCGCAATAAGAATGCTAAAATGGAAGTGAAAGTGACAGATCGCTTCGGCAACGTGTATACTAAAGTTATAGAAAACAAATAAGGATCATATGTTGAAAGCCAAATATTTTATATTATTGATATGCTTGTCGTTTCTCCTCAAGGCAGAAGCGAAAGTAACCCTTACTTCCATTTGGGGGGATAATATGGTGTTACAGCAACAATCGGAAGTTACTTTTTCCGGAACAGCAACTTCGGGAAAACGTGTACAGGCTACCGCTTCATGGAATAATAAAAAAATCCAAACGAACGTTGATGCAAAAGGTGAATGGAAACTTTCTCTCCAAACACCGGTAGCTGGAGGTCCGTATAGTATTACGTTCTCGGATGGAGAGGACCTCACATTGCAGAATATTTTAATAGGAGAAGTCTGGTTCTGTTCCGGACAGTCGAATATGGAAATGCCTGTGAAAGGATTCCGTGGACAGCCTGTGTTTGGTTCCCAGCCATACATTGTATCTGCTAATCCCAAACGTCCACTGCGTCTCTATACTGTAAAAAATGCCTGGAGTACCATTCCACAGGAAGCTGGGGTGGACGGAGAATGGAAAGAAGCCTCTCCGGAAGATGTTGCTGATTTCAGTGCAACTGCCTATTTCTTTGGCAATCAGTTACAGCAATCTTTGGATGTTCCTGTCGGTCTGATACATTGTTCCTGGAGCATGTCAAAAATAGAGGCTTGGATGAATAAAGAGACTTTATCGGGCTTTCCGGAAATAGCATTGCCTGATGTAATACAGAGAGAGTTCGGGTGGACGGCAGGGACTCCTACATTATTGTGGAATGCAATGGTGAATCCATGGAAAGGATTTCCTGTTAAAGGAGTGATTTGGTATCAAGGTGAAGCAAACACACCCGATCCCGGATTATATAAGAGATTATTTCCTGCAATGGTTTCTCAATGGAGAACATTCTTCAACAATCCCCAAATGCCATTTTATTACGTACAGATTGCACCATGGAAATCGGAAGGCAATGATAAACTGGATTGGGCTTGGTTCCGCCAGTGTCAGTTGGAGTTGATGTCAGCTGTTCCAAATGTTGGAATGGTGACCACAGGTGATGCCGGGAGTGAAAACTTTATTCATTCGCCCTATAAGATAAAGGTCGGTGAACGACTGGCTTATTGGGCATTGGCAAAAACGTATCATCGTAAAGGTATTCAATATTCCGGTCCTATATACAAATCCCACCGAGTAAAAGGGAATGTAGTAGAAATAGACTTTGAACATGGTGAAGAAGGATTGATCCCGGAAAATCAAAACGTGAAAGGGTTTGAAATAGTGGGGACAGATGGCATATTCCGGCCAGCCAAAGCGGAAATTATCAATGGCTCTTCTACCGTAAAGGTCTGGAATGATTCGATCAATGATCCGATAGAGGTACGCTATTGTTTCCGGAATTATATGTTGGGCGAATTATGCAATAATGCAGGGATTCCTGCTTCTCCTTTCCGGATCGTAATCAAAAAGAAACCTGCACTGATGTGGTTCGATGCCGAAGCTAATTTCGAACGTTTCAGCCATAAAGACTCAATTGACTTTTATTTGGAGAAAATCAAATCAGTAGGTTTTACCCATGCAATAGTGGACATCCGACCCATTACAGGAGAAGTACTTTATCAAAGTCAGTTTGCCCCACAAATGAAAGAGTGGAAAGGCGCAAAGGCCGGGAATTTTGATTATTTGCAATACTTCATTAAAAAAGGGCATGAATTGGGGATTGAGGTTCATGCTTCATTAAATGTATTTTGTGCCGGACACAATTATTTCGATCGTGGAATGGTGTATAGCGGACATTCGGACTGGGCGTCCATGGTATATACTCCCGAGAAAGGCATTATTCCGATTACGGAAGAAAAACAGAAATATGGTGCTATGATTAATCCCTTGAACGAGGAGTATCGTACGCATATTCTAAATGTATTGAAAGAAGTAGTGACCAAATATCCTGATTTGGATGGTCTGATGCTCGATCGCGTACGCTATGATGGTATAACAGCTGACTTCTCGCCGCTTTCACGTGAAAAGTTTGAAGCATATATAGGTAAGAAAATGTCTAAGTTCCCCGAAGATATTTTTGTTTGGAAGAAGAATACGGACGGAAAGTTTATCACACAACCGGGAAAGTATTTCCATAAATGGATTGAATGGAGAACGAAAAATATTACTGATTTTATGGCATTGGCACGTAAGGAAGTGAAGGCTGCCAATCCAAAAGTTTCTTTTGGCACATATACCGGAGCTTGGTATCCGTCTTATTACGAAGTGGGAGTTAATTTCGCTAGCAAAAAGTATGATCCGGCTCAAGACTTTAGTTGGGCCACTCCCGAATATAAAAATTACGGATACGCAGAACTAATCGATTTGTATGCAACCGGAAATTACTATACAGACATAACGATAGAGGAATACAAGAAAACGAACCGCAATATCTGGAACGAGACAGACTCGCAAGCTCAGGCCGGTACATGGTACTGCGTAGAAGGTTCCTGTCAGCACTTGCGTCAGATTCTTAAAGATAACAAGTTTATGGGTGGTATCTTGGTGGATCAATTCTATGATAATCCGGGGAAATTGTCCGAAACAATAGAAATGAACCTTCGTCGATCGGATGGACTAATGGTGTTTGATATAGTACACATCATCCAAAAGAATCTTTGGAAAGAAGTAGAAAAAGGAATGCGTGAGGGAGGATCTTTATGAACAACAGAGCTTTAGCCTTAGATGCTTTACGGGGATATGCAATTATTACGATGGTGCTTTCGGCTACCATCGTAACGCATGTTCTTCCCGGTTGGATGAGCCATGCTCAAACACCTCCACCGGATCATGTGTTTAATCCTCTGTTGCCCGGTGTTACTTGGGTAGATCTTGTGTTTCCTTTTTTCCTGTTCGCTATGGGAGCTGCGTTTCCTTTTTCCATAAGGAAACGTGCTGAAAAAGGTGATTCAAAACTAAAACTCGTTTATGAAGCTGTCAAACGGGGGATTCAGTTGACCTTCTTTGCTATTTTCATCCAGCATTTTTATCCGTATATGCTAAGTTCTCCGCAAGATATGAGGGCATGGTTATTGGCTATACTCTGTTTTGCTGTTCTATTTCCCATGTTCATGCGTATTCCTTTAAAAATGCCGGATTGGGCACATATTTCAATAAAAGTGGGAGCTTACATTGTTGCTGCCATTATGTTAGCTACCACTTCTTATGCAGATGGGAAAACATTCAGCTTATTCTCCAGCAACATCATAATTTTACTGTTAGCCAATATGGCTATTTTCGGTTCTATCCTTTACATTTTCACAATGCATAATCGTTGGATGCGTTTAGGAATTCTGATATTGTTGATGGCTATGATATTAGGAAGTACAGTTGATAGTTCGTGGACACAGAGCGTGTTTAATTATACTCCTTTGCCGTGGATGTATCGGTTTGACTATTTGAAATACTTATTTATCGTTATTCCCGGCAGTATAGCCGGTGAGTATTTAGCGGAGTGGATGAAAGCATTTCAAAAAGAGACGGATGATTATGCTACATCTCCTTATCGTAAAATAAGTATTATGCTAATGATATTATCCGTTATCATCATCATTGGCAATCTTTACGGTCTATACACTCGTAATTTGGTTGTTAATCTGGTGGTTACTGTTTTATTGTTATTAACTGGCAAGTGTGTATTTCCACATAAGGTGGATGGAATAGCTCTATTATGGAAAAAGTTGTTTAACGCAGGAGCATATTTACTTCTTCTGGGTTTGTGTTTTGAGCCTTTCCAGGATGGCATTAAAAAAGATCCAACTACTTTTAGTTATTTCTTTGTAACTTCCGGGTTGGCTTTTCTGGCTCTTTTATTTCTAAGTATCGTTTGTGATTATTTCCGATGTGTCAAAAGTACTCGTTTTTTGGTGATGTCCGGTCAGAACCCGATGATAGCTTATGTGGTTGGCGATTTGTTGATTATGCCCTTGGCTAATATACTTGGAATTGCTTCATTATTATCTTATTTTCAACAAAATGCCTGGTTGGGATTTCTTCAAGGAGTAATCCTTACTTCTTTAGCTGTTTTAGTAACTATGTTCTTCACAAAAATCAAATGGTTTTGGAGAACATAAATATCAATGTGACTATTTTATATTAAATTGATCGACATATTGTCATTCTTTCTTTGATTCTACTATTTCCCACTTTTTGTGAATGAAAGAAAGTGGAGCGAGAAAACAATGAAATACGGTATTTATATGCATAATTACGAATAAAAGAACGGGCATTTGCATATAAATTACCGTATTGTTTGTGGGAAATACACGGTTGATTGTAATGATACGTACGGTTCGTTTTAAAGAAACATACGGTTGGTTTATAAGAAACAGCACGTACGTTTTAAAGAAAGCTATTTTGACTCATAAAAATAGGATTTCTTGATTTATTAGAAGTGCTTTTATGAACTTACTTTATTAAACAAAATGCATAAATAGATTTAGAAATACATTCACTATGCAATGCATGATATCAAATAATAATGATTATGCTCCATAAGGAACGGATTTCTTTAATTTCTGAATAATACTAATGGCTAATCTATGCGATTCTTTTCTATATCCGGCTGTTCGCCTGAATAAATTCAATTATAGCATCATTCAAATACCAAAATGATATTTTATCATTTTGGTATTTGAAGATTTGTTTTTATTGATATAATGTACAAAAAGCTATCTATCCAGAGTATTGGAAATAGTGACGCTATGTCAACAAGATAGTGTCGCTATAGGCTGAATATAGTGACGCTATACCGAGTGGATAGCGTCACTATTTTATTTGATTGCTTTCTTAATGATTGGACAAACAAAATCAGCGTATCTCATCATGCCTAAATCTGTGAAATGAATACCGTCTATAGTAGCTTCTCCATCTTCTCCCAACATATTTTTGGAAGAGATAAAAATGATATTCTTTTCATTTTCCTTCTTTAACCGATTGAATATTTCCTTTAACGTGTCATTCTTTCTTTGTACTTCTTTAGCTATTCTTTCATCATAAAGTGTATGAGTGAAAATAGGATCTTCTATAAAAATGACTGGCGTAGCCGGATGTTTACAACGAATGATACGATAGAATGCTTCCATTCGTTCTTTCATCTGTTCTGCAGAAGCATTAGGCACAAAGTCTAAAACAAAAACGCTGGCATCTACTTCGGCTATCACTTTGGCCACTTCCAAGTCTAAAAGTGCGTTTCCGCTAAATCCCAAGTTGATACATTCACGGTTCAGCCTTCTCGATATGATATTGGTATGTGCCATTCCGGGACGTGAAGCACAACCTCCTTGAAGAATACTGGTGCCATAAAATACAACCGGCTTTTTGCGGATCGGATAATCAATTAAAGGCTGATCGATGGTGGCTAACGAATCTACTCCTATAGACAAAGAAACAAGACCATCGTAAAGAGGAAGATAAAGCATATATTCTCTCTCTTCCGGTCGCATGTTAGCAATGATTGTTGCTTGATTTGTTTTTCCACCCGGACGACCACTATTAACAAAACGCCACTCTCCATTCTTCTGAAGACAATAAAGGTCTAAGCCTTTTGCACCTGTATCCGTCATATGATTCATATGAAAATTGATGAGCGTTTCCCATTTAGCGGCTATTGTGGTAGAATTACTACGAAAACGTATCGCCATTCCGGCAGAATTACGGCTTAAATTCCATAACGGAGCACGGGAGATATTCTTCAATGAATCCGGGAACCTTTCATATCGGGCTCCGGTAGCTTCGGTAGCTTTTCCTAATAAAGGGAACTTTGAGGCATCATGATATACTAATTGAGCATATATATGACACACCGAAAAAAACATTATAAAAATACAGATTCTTCTTTTCATATTTTGAGTATTATTGTTTCAAGTCCGCCAAAAACATTTTATTCGGGTGAAGAACATAGTTATCAGTACTGATAATGTTGTCAATACCACTCCTCGTAAAAATCCCATCCATGCGTTTTCGTTGAAATATACAAGCAATGATGCAATTCCTAATAAATTGACCAAAGGCATAATCAACAGATCTCCTACTACATAAGCCATCATAGGATTTTGTCCGGGCATTACGAGAAAACGCGTACTCTTCACACAACGAAAATAGTCACATATTACATTAAAAAGCAACAAAGCCATAAATGCCAGGCCTGAAGTGAGGAATAAATAACCAAAAGTGGCGGGGTCTTTTTTTATACCTCCTTGAAAAGGTTCAAAACATAATCCCAGGATAACTAGAAAAGCTCCGGCTGTAAAAAGTTCTCTCCAAAGCTTTATAAATCCTGTGCCTTTTCTCAATAAAAAGACTCCACTTATCAATAACGGAATATTTATTATCAGATTCAAGACTGTACAATGTGTATAAAGTCCTGCCAAATTTACAATAATTATAGCTAATGTCAAAAGAATCATTACGATAGCTTTCCATTTATTGGTAGATTCAACAAACGAATCATTGTGTTGCTTCAGCCAGTCCATCAAATATTCTCCCGCAATGCTTCCCGGAATCACGATAAAGAGATATTGTAAATACTCAAAATGAAAAGCCCATGGTAGAGGTGTGTAGTTGTATATAGCTTGTGCCCAGGAATTCTCGACCTGTCCGCTCAACAACAAAGCCATCAATATCAGTAATACACCTACTCGCGCCCGGAGGCTTTGCATTGTGAAAATATATATGACTGAACCAAAAACAGCCATATTTGCCAATAATAATATGATAATATTGCTGAATGATACATCAAAAACTCTTCCATTTGCATATTGAGTTGTCTGTAACAGAACAATAGCTATCCCATATGCTACCACCTTAATAGCTATACGCATCCAATCCGGTATTTTCAGTGGAATACGAATGAACATGGGGAATAATATCACAAAACAAAGGATGGCCAATAACCAGCCACGCATGTCTTGTGGATTACTCAATACATGCGGATAAAAATGCTGGATGAAAATAGCAAAAAAAGTCAATTGTGCACCTCGTTTGATAGCTTCATACACCAATCTCAACTTAGTGTCCCCTTTCTCAAATCTTTTTTTGATTGAGAAAGGGAAAGCTGCTCCCATTGCAAACAAGAAGAATGGAAAAACCAGATCCACCCAGGTGATTCCTGATAAACTGGCGTCGAAAGCTCTGTCCGGCGGAGGAGTTTGCGCATGATACATCCATCCGGGTAAAGAATTCCACGCAACCGTTGCCGAAAGCACCATTGTGATTATAGCGTATCCTCGTAGGGCATCTAAAGCATAAGCACGTTTAGTCATAATATCTATGGATTGATTGTTTGAATATATTCTTTGCCAAAACGGTCGGTAACTTTAACCGCTATACGAGCATCTTTATTTTTAGGAGTTGCCCGGAACATATGCTGGGTAGGTCTTGGAGTAATCCATGTATAGACCATCTTTTCCCGGTCCGAACATACCACTGATGCGTATGGGTCTAAACCTGTATATTGTGTCATGCTTCCCATCAATTGACCGTCTTCCAACCATTCCACTTTCCACAGTTTATCCCAGTTCCAGACATTAGCAATAATATCCGACGGATGCTCTTTAGAGGCCCCTGCCGGATATGAGCGAAACTGATGTTCTTTAGGATATCCGGAACTTTTATAATACCATTTCACATCGTTACCATTCACTTCGTATACACCATAACCACGCGGAGTTCCATCCAGACAAACATCCGCTTTCCACCACGTACCACAAACCGCAGCTGTATTATGTTCCATCAGATTCTCATTAAATACTACATTGAGATTGTAGTGAGTGTGTCCTGTGATAAGATGTGCCTTATAGGGTTTCAAGATCTGATGCAGTGCACCGGCATTAACCATCTGATTGCCAATCATATCATAGTTATACAAAAAAGCTTCTTGCTTTTCCGTTTGACGGGAAGGGATATGCATAATAAAGAATACGAGTGACCCTTTCGGTACGTATGATAAATCCTGGTCAAGCCATGCAAATGTCTTTTCGTCCAGATAACCCATATAAAAATAATCACGTCCGATGAAGAAGTTGTTGTCTACTACAATGTAATGGGCATTCCCTTTATTAAAAGAATAGTAGGAAGGACCAAAAGTATCTTCAAAAGTCTTGTAGGAAGTTTCATGAGTACGACCGTCATAATTCATATCATGATTGCCAACTACACGATAAATGGGTATATCCAGTTGATCGGCTCTTTTCAGGTAATCGGGATATAATTCTTGATGGTCGCCTACAATGTCTCCGCAATCGATACCAAAAACATCAGTTGTTGCATAAGAAGAGAGAAGTTGTTTGCAATCATCCACTACATACTGATAAATAGCCAGTTCATCTCTGGAAGTAACCTGTATGTCAGATTGAGTAACAAAGACATGAGAGGCATCATCTTTCGGATTCTTCTTTAAATTAAAATTATAGTTTTGCTTTTTAGAATGATCGATTGGTAAATAAAAAGAAGGAATAGTCCCTTTCCGGTCTGTCAGATAACCTGAAGGAGTACAAATATACACAAAACGGCTGTCTCCCAAAGTTGGTATATTATACTTTCCAGAAGCATCAGTTTGCACACATATACGGCCATCGGTAACCATTATCCCCTGTATCCCCTTACCTTCGCAGGTTACTTTACCTTTGATGATATGAATCGAGGCTTCTGCCTGAACTGAAAAGTTCAAGCAGAAGCACATTAAAAGCAATAAAAAAAAGTGTAGTTTATTTGTTCTCATATTGAGGTGTACTTTGTAAATTTATCGAATGATTTCTTTTGCGTATTTCTTATAGATTTGCCGGGCTAGTTTTATTCCGTCACCACCTTCGTTATAGTTGATTCTGTTACTCGGATTTACCCATTCGTTTTCATACATCCGTGATTCATTAAAGAAGACTTCCTCATCAAAAGCCTTCTTCTTTTCGACAGCTTTAATCACTTCATTTATAAAACGATCCCACCGGACAGAATAATACTGATTGGTTAGTCCTGCCCATGACCGATTGGCGTAGTCGGTCAGGTGATAGCTATCTCCCCAAATGGTAATCAGAGAACGGGCATTCATCTCATAATAGTTTTTAGAAGCGGCATCGTGTCCCATATCGCGGGCGTCAGTGATCCATTTATTCAGAGAAAAGGTAGGATGACAGCTAACGAGCTTATCAAGATCAGCAAGAATTTCTCTCATTTTATCCCCTCGGTTTTTCATCATCATTATATCTCCGGCTTCATATGCAAGAGTAAACTCATCACGGACTACATTAAAATAATTTCCTAAAACTTGTCGTCCAATATTAACCAAATCAAACTCATAGCTATCCCGTTGACAGTCTTTTACTAACAATAGTAATCTCCACGCTTCAACTAAATCTTTGGGTTGATATTCTATTGTCGGCTTGGTAGTCCAATGTCCATTTCCCTTTAAACAAGGACGTGCATTGGTAAGTGTGCCTTGCCCTACTTGTGCCGGCTGGATATACACTTTTTCTGCCAGTATTTCCCATGCTTTTCTTGCTTCGGGAGACACCTTGCCAGTCCGTCTATCTGCCAGTTTTAAGAACCATTCTTTGTCTGTCTGACCGCTATTCCATGCTTTATCAAGAACAAATTCATACATAAACTGATTCAGGTCTATGCCTTCAAGAGTGGAACCAACTCCTTTAAGATTGCTGCCACCATTTTTTAAAGCATCTGCCAACCGTTCACTTACCAATTTAACTGGCCCTGACAAGAAAGAATTTCCTCCGAAATTGCCTAAATAACACCAAAGATAGGGTTGCCCGAAATAACTATCAGTCTGTTTCCATATTTCTGTATATTCGCAGAAGTAGTCTAATAGAATCAATTTGTCTTGAGGTACAGAACGAAGATAGGATTTTATACGTGGAGTAGTCCAATGCTTGATGTCAGCATAAAACAACCATGTCATTTGTAGCCATATTGCTTTCGGATCTACAGCAGCCACAGACTCGTAGATATGTTTAGCCATCATTCCTAAAGAATCGGCATCCCATGAAGGAGGATCTATCTCGTTAAACGGATCTATACCATAAATATGATTTGTGCCATACAAACGAGTTTGTTCGGTAAGATATTCTTTTTGTATGATCGCATACAAAGAATCCATAGGGTTAAGGAAAGTGCAACGATATTGATCGGCGAATCCTCCCCATTCGCTTACTCTGGATGTTTTTATATTGGGATAGACCCGTTTCAACGCTGCCGGTACATGTCCGGCAAAAGCCGGTAATACAGGTTGCATATTAAACTCACGTTCACGGGCAACGATCTGTTCCTGTAGCTCTGCCTGACTTGACAGCCACTCTTTGGGTAAGGGGCTTTGCCAGCCGTCCAAATTACACATTCGATGCCACGGAAGATGTGCAGGTCCTGTAAAATAGCCACGTATTTCTTCATCTGTCAATCCTAATTTACTCCAGACCTTATACCAGATGGCTTCCTGACCAGTAATAGCAAGAGGCATATTAATTCCGTTTAGAGCCATCCAATCGATGAAATGTTCCCAATCACTCCATTTCCACCAAGTCATTGAGTATCCGAACGTACAATAGTTCAGAAAGAAACGCGTTGGGACATTTGCCTTAATAGTGACTTCCGCCGGTATATTAGGAAGAGTCTTTGGCAATTCTATCGGATCATCCTTATACCATGAGATAGTAGTCAGGCAGTAGTTTTTCAAATAATGATTCAAACCTACAGCCATAGAGTTAGCATTATTTCCGGAAATAATAATTTTATTCCCTTCACTTTTGATGGTAAAAGTATCTGTAGAAGTATCATTCAACAGACGAAAATCAAAAAATGAAGCCTGTTGAGGAAACAACCGTTGTGTCATTTTACGCATGGTAGTGATATTTGTATCTTCCGCGCGAATTTGGCAGATGACAACAAGAAAAAGGAGCACACTAAATATTTTCTTCATAATCATATTATTGTTTGATAAAACGAATAGCACATCCACCGCTTGTTGCCAGTTTGACATGAAGCGTATCAGAAGCCGTTACTGTTTTTTCTTCATATTTAAAAGAAGTCGGATTTGTTTTCCATTCTGCATCATCACTGTCAGCATATATTTGAGCAATATACTTTACCTCCGTCTCTAAAAAACTTAAAGGAATGTCCAACTCTCTTGCATTTTCGTCAGTGATGCAACCCACATACCAATCGCTAGAGTTGCGATCTTTTCGTGCAAATACGGAATAATCACCAATTTTCGCATCTACGACATAAGTTTTATCCCAATCGGTAGGTACATCCTTAATAAAATCAAACGCTTTTATCCCTTTATAATTTTCTGGTAAATCCGAAGCCATCTGTAAAGGGCTGTAGATAACAACAAAGAGTGCTAATTGCTTGCAAAGCGTAGTATTGACACGTGTTCCCGGATATGCCTCGTTAGCAAAATTGAAAGTTCCGAATGTAAAATCCATAGGACCGGCTAATCCTCTGGTAAAAGGAATAACAGTTGTATGTTCCGGAGGATTTCCTCCATCGGGAGACCACGCATTGTGTTCCTGTCCGCGTACACCTTCTTGGGTCATAAGGTTGGGCCAGGTACGTTCAATACCGGTAGGCATAACAGGCTCGTGGTTGTCAATTGCTATTTGATATTTGGCAGCTGTTTCTATTACTTTCCGGTAGTGACGTACGCCATACTGACCGTCATGAGCTTCTTTAAAATCCATTAGGCGATTTACATATCCTGTTTTTACAACATGTACTCCATATTGTTGATAGAAAGCAAAAGCTTTGTCCAGTTGGTTCTCATAGTTGCGTGTAGCAGCTGCCGTTTCATGATGTCCGATCAGTTCCACACCTTTTTCACGGGCATAATCTGTAATTGCTTTAATATCGAAGTCCGGATAAGGTTTGGTAAAGTCTAAAGAATCACCATGCTTCATCCAGTTTCCTTCCCAGCCGACATTCCATCCTTCAACTAAAACACCGGAGATACCATTCTCTGATGCAAAATCTATATATTTCTTTGTATTGGCAGTAGTTGCGCTATGTTTAGGACCATAATACCATGTTCCTTTGCCCAAATGCATTTCCCACCATATACCCATGTATTTTCCTGGCTTTATCCAGGAAGTATCTTTAATTTTGGAGGGTTCGTTGAGATTCAACATTAAATAGGAGGTAACTAGATCGCCCGGTTTATCACCAATCACGATCGTTCTCCAAGGGGTAACAAATGGAGCTTTGATATATGCTGCTACTCCATTAGACCAAGGTACTAACGAAGCACAGAGGGTGGCAGAATCCTTGACTGTCAGATTCATTTTAGGATAATCTGTCAGATTGGCTTCGTGAATGGTAAGATACTTTCCTTCCGCTGTTTCCATTGTAAGAGGAGTACGTACGGTGTCTAGTTCGTTAATGGGAGAGAAGGTTGCTATACACTCATAATACGGATCGGATGCAGGAATCCACCAGGCTTTGTGTGTACCTGACATTCTAAATTCTGTTTCTTCACTCATAATCACTAATGAATCCATGGATTCCTGTTGCGGGAATTCATAACGATACCCAATACCATCATTAAACAGACGGAATATTACATTAAGTTTGCGCTTTCCGTCTGTTTCTTGGAGTAGTACCTTCAATTCATTATAGTGATTGCGTACATACCGGCTCTCTCCCCAAGGTTGTTCCCAAGTCTCGTCTAAAGAGGAACGTTCGGTACCTTTAATCACAAAGTGGTTTAAACTATCCTCATGTTCCAGAATAAATCCCAGTTTAGAAGGGAGTATCATAGCGGCGTTTTCTTTGTTTACTGCGTATGATATTGTATTATCATTTTCTGTGACTGTTAGTTGTATTTTACCATCCGGAGATTTTAGTACCAGATTATCAGTCTCGTTACAAGCTGAAAGGAGGCTGGTGATTCCCAGAATATAAAATACTCTCCTTAATACAGTTAATCGATTCATCTTCTTTCCTTTTTTATGTTTTTGCTTATTTAGATTGCTGCATTTTGCGGGTATATACATTACCACAATGATCTGTAACTTCTACTCTTATTTCGGAATCCTTCGTTTCAGGAACCGCATAAAACAAGTGTTCGGTAATGTCCGCTCCCAAATACTTGTGTTTGAATGTAGAACTGTTTTTCTCGCAGTATTCATAAATAGCAGGATCGTATCCGGAAAAACGGGGCATTTCCCCCTTGTCAATACCATTTTCATACCATTTCACTTTCCAGGTTGAATCGTAATTCCAAACATTTGCTACAACTGCCTCCTTTTTATTACGACTGGCACCTACCGGATAAAGCTCGAATTGATAATCTTTGTCTTTTCCTACACATTTGTAATACCAATTGACTTTACCTCCGTCAAACTCGTAAACGGCATATCCGCCTGGAGTTCCGTCACAAGCCCAGGGAGCTTGCCAAAACAGTGTTGACAAGGGAGCATGTACATGTTCGTAAAGATTGTCTGCCAAAACATAATTTTCATTATAGTGCTCATGCCCCGACATGATATGGGTATTGTAAGGTTTTAGCAGCTCATACAAATGAGAACGGTTGTTCATGACTTTCATAGTAGACTCTTTTCCCCATTCTTTCCGACGTGCTTCTCTTGAATATGTAGGAATATGCATGGCAACTACTACTGTAGATCCTGGAGTGACTTGTTTCAAATCCTGTTCCAGCCACTGAAGCTGCTGCTCGGTGAGATAACCAACATATAAATAGCTTTTTGCAATAAAGAAAATATCATCAAGAACAACATAATGTATATCTCCTCTATTAAATGAATAATAAGTGGGACCATAATAAGATTTGTAAGTAATACGGGCATGTTCATTAGAACGTACGTTTAAATCTAAATCATGATTTCCAATTACATAGAAAAAGGGAATTTCCGTTTCAGCTATTGCATCTATCATCGGTGTAAAGTAACTGGGCTTTTTATTGATGTCACCGATAATGTCTCCACAGACTATTCCATAGGCAGGAATCCCCTGATAATTAGTTGCCAACAGTTCTTTTACATCTTTTGAAGCCTGCTGTACTTGTGGCATTTCTTCATCGAAATAAACTTGTGGGTCAGCCCATACCACCAAAACGTGCTTTTTGTTGTCAGTAGATGATGGTGTCAGTTCAAAATCAATATGCACTTTTTTTGAAGGTTGAGCAGGTACTTTTTGAAAGAACGCAGGAACTTTACCTTTCATCGGAATATTATAGCCATCAGGAAGGGTGATGTAAATGTATTCTGCATTAGAGGTACTTGATATGGAATATTGTCCCTTGTCATCCGTAAGGACAATTTGTGTACCATCTGTAACAGGTACATTAGCAATTCCCTTACCTCCGGACAGTACTTTCCCATAATAGACCACGGGAGTAGTGATTGCCTGCACACTGAAACAGGAAAAACTCCATTGGAACAAGCTTAAAAGCAATAATAGTCTTAATTTCATTCTTTAATCCTTTCTATTTTAATCAAACGTGTGAGAGGCTTGTTTATTTTATATATTTGAGTTATCAACTGGTCTATTTCAGCTTGCCAGGCTTCACGTATCTGTGGAAACATGGCTTGGGTATAATTGGTATATAAATACTTCACTAAATAGTGACTTTCTCGCTCCGCTTTGGCAGCATCAAGAGCAGCTTTATTATCTGCGAAAAGTAATCCTCTATGCTTAAAAAAGACATACTGCATAGCCATATACTGTCGTAAACGTTTTTCTATAGCACATCTTTCCTCATTCAGATACATGATAGACAGGCTCTGTTGGTATTGGGGCGTGCATGTTATTTCAGCCAGATTAATTCCTTTACTCAATTCATTGCCGTCCCAGCGTCCTATTTCTGTTCCATCAATAGTCACTCGGAAATTGCCATGCAAATCGGTCACTTTCATTATTTCCTGATTCATTTCCTGCATAAAGGGAACTTGTCTGACAGCATCCCGGGCTGTACCTTTTGTTCCCCAACGAGGAATAGTGTCGACAGGAAAGGGCAAAGAACGGGATAAATAGCTGAAAGATATTGTGTCATTTTCGTTCTTTATATGAGTTATTCGACAATTTCTCTCTTCCATTGCTTTCCTGTTAGTTGCATTGATATGAAAATAAGCGACTTCTTTCCCTGCAAGTCCCTGTGCTTTTAAGAACAAATATGCCATTACCATGTGACCGTCTTTATCCGGATGAATTCTGTCACCTCCACAGAAAGTAGCTGTAGAATCAGACTGCTGAATCTCCTTATTCAGCTCACACATCACTGTATTGAAATTGACAAATCCCCATCCTCGCTTTTGGGCAACTTCTGCTTGCATTTCAATAATTCTTTTGATCGTCTCATTCTTTCCATGTAAAGTTTCCACTCCTTCCAATTTCACATTCTCATCATAAGGAGAAGAACCCAAAAGTACTACGTTTTTTATTTTCTTGTCTGCAAGAATCTGCTGTTGTAGTTTTCCAAACTCTGTGTTAGCGTATTCTACCTGTTTATTCGCGTACTTATCATATCCGGGCTTATTATATCCGTCATATCCGGAATCATTCATTCCGAAGGAACAAACCAGATAAGTTGGCTTTTTAATTTTAATATCTGAATCGAAACGAAAAACCATGTGGCTTGCACAATCGCCACCAATTCCTCCATTATAAATACGAAGAGGCAATTCGGGGAAATGCGTCATATAATACAGCCATATATAAGAATGATAATGGCCTCCTTCCGTTATACTATTTCCAAGAAAGACAATTCTGTCATTGGCTTTAAATGATGGAATTTGCTGTGCACTTACGGGAAACAATAAAATGCAACAGGTATATAATATGAATAGTATTTTTTTCATTGCTCAATCTTTTTATTCAATAGGAGTCAGAATTGCTGCCCAACCACCGCCTTTGGCCATTGTGACATTGATCGAATCACCTTTTGAAACTATTACCTCTTCTGTTTTAAAATCCGATGCATAAACATCTGCATTCACACCATCTTTGAAAACTTCCATTTTATATTTGTCTGCCTCAAGAAAGTTCAGTTTTACTTCAATGCTGCGGGCATTCCAGTCTGTCAGGCCTGCCAAATACCAATTCTTCCCATTTTTACGAGCAATCACCAATTGTTCTCCGATTTTGGCTGTTATCGCTTTGGTATCGTCCCAAGTGGTAGGTATACGGGAGATAAAGGAAGCAAATTCAGGAGCTTTATAATAGTTTGAAGGAGAATCTGCTAACATTTGTAACGAGCTTTCATACACTACATATAAGGCTGCTTGATGGGCACGCGTACCTAAACTGATCGGATGCACGAAATTGATGTAAAAATCTTCTGCTGTCGCATTGTTTACTGCACCAGGCGTATAATCCATCGGACCGGCTACCATTCTAGTGAATGGAAGTATCAGGTCATGTACCGGATTAATATCTCTTGAATCTTTATCGTGCTCTAATCCCAGTACACCTTCAAAAGTCATCACATTGGGGTATCTCTTTTGTAAGCCGGAAGGTTTGAAAGAACCATGAAAATCAACGAGTAATTTACGGTCCATAGCCGCTTTTCCTACACGCTCGTAGAAATTAACTATATATTGATCCGAACGTTGCATAAAATCGACTTTTATACCTTTGATTCCCCATTTTTCATAAATATCCAGAATTCCTTCCAAATCTTTATCCAGCGGGTTCCACAAAGTCCATAATACAAGGCCAACGTTTCTTTCCTTTCCATATCGTACAAGTTCCGGGATATTAAGTTCGGGGATTGCCTCTTTAATATTCCAAGTCCCGGCTGACCATCCTTCATCTAATAAAATATATTCAATTCCGTATTTTGAAGCGAAATCAATGAAATATTTATAAGTATCAGTATTCACACCTGCCTTAAAATCTACTCCATATACATTGAGTGTACTCCACCAATCCCAAGAGATCTTTCCGGGTTTAATCCATTCTGTATCTTGAGTGACAGATGGAGAGGCTAATTGATATACTAAGTTGTTTTCAATCACTGCTTTGTCATCCTCGTTAATCATTAACACACGCCAAGGGAAGGTTCTTGTTCCTTCAGTTTCGGCAATGTAAGAAGCTTTCTCTAATAATACTTCATCACGGTCGGCATCTTCCTTTAATGCACTTTTTAAAACTACAGGAGGAAACTCGCCAGAGAGTGTGTTATTGCGATCACCAGTCAGGAATAGATTAGGATAATCGAGAAGATCGGATTCCATGATGACAACTTTTGTTCCTTTAGGAGTAGAAAGATAAATGGGTAGATAACCTTTCATTTCTTTAGTCAGAGAGGCAATGTTTAATTCATCAAAAATGGCTTCACAATGTGTAATGTATTCCTGATTCTTTTCTCTAGGCCAATATACTTTGCAACCATCTGTCCAGTTTTGCTCAACAGTTTCATTATTAATGATAACTTTTGGTTGTTGTAGCGAAGTCTCAAAACGATAGGCAGCTCCATTGTTGTATACCCTGAAGACTATTGCGTAATTGCCCTTGCAAGTCAGGGTTAACTGATTATATTGGTCTCTGATGATTTTTTGTTTAAGTGGAACAACAGCGGTTTGCTCCGAATTTACTTTGACTGTTTTAGCCTTTATTACTTTCGGATTCACTCCTGGTTGTTCAATCTGTCCTGCGATATTCATCTGCATCAGACTGGGATTTAGTATACGCTCCCCGTTGTAATCAATGCTCCAGCTCAATTGTTTACCGGCTGTAACAGTCACTTTGATTTTTCCATCCGGTGAATTTACTGTGTAGTTTTTGGCTTGAGTCATTATGCATGTGCATAAAATAATGTGTAATAGTATAAGTACTCGTTTCATTTTATATATTATATTTTATTGAATGTTCTCTATTTAAAGACTCTCTGCTCGTTGAATTCCTTCTTTAATAGCTGCCCATTGATTGAATTCTATTACTTGTACAATGTCAAACACCATTAATCCTTCGGATTGGGAAAGACAGACATAAACAGCATCTGCTATATTGTCCTTGTGATTTAAAGCATACAAAGTTCCATAGACTTTACATGCACCATGAATAATGCGTTGTGCACGCGCTATACCATATTCTATTGATTCGGGATCATTTAATCCAAATATTTTGGTTAAATAAGTTCCACATAGAAAAGTATCCAATAATCCGGCAAAACCTGCATTTTTATATTCAGATGAAGCCCAACTGTATTCTTTTGAGAAATCATATTCGGTGGATGCCCAATTTTGTCCTTGCCCATAAATGGCATGAATCCATGAGGCGGCCCAATATTCTAATTGAATATCCGGTTTAATATTTTTAATTTCTGTACGTACCCGTTCTACAAAATTACGTACAACCATAGAACGGAATTCCCACCATTTTTTATAATAAGCCCCTGTACGCTTAGTCCCATCCGTATTCCAAGTGAAAATATCATCCGGGAATCGATCCAGTTGTTTTCCAATGTATTGTTCAAAAGTTACTTTTGTAATCTCCGAAAAGTCACTTTCATCTCCCGGATAACGACAATAGTCTAAAGCAAAGCCATCAAAATCGTAATTTGTAACTAATTCTTTTATGAAATTCAAACAAAAGTCTTGTACTTCCGGTAAAACAGGATTCAAAAAGGCGGAAACTTTCGTTTTATCGTTCTTTATATCTATCAACCCTTGATCTTTGGTGTATTCCAGACAAGTTTTTCCATTCCATGTATCATCACGATATGCCATCCCATTTTTAGAAGAAGGCAGGCCTGCTGTAAATATGGTGGTGGATACTGTAACTTTAAGTTCACGTTTATGGGCCTCATCAATAAAAAATTGAAGATAATCCCAATCTCTTTCAATATGTATACCGGCAAGATCAGTCAATGGGGTTAAATAAGAACTTTTAAACAGGGCATCCCCTTGTACAGGACGGACATCAACTACAATTTTATTAAAACCTGTTGATTTGGCAAGATCAAGATAATAGGTGATGTTCTCTTTCTTTGAGAAACGTTCAAAATTAGCTTCTGCATCAAACCAAAGCATTTTTTCTTTTTCAGGAATCGGTTCTTCCGGAATAACAGGAGCGGGAGGATTTGCATCAGGAAGTTCTGGTTCTACAGTCTTTGTGGAACAACTACTAAATGATAGAAGAAAAAAGAATAATAAAATGCTTGGAATGAATTTCATACTTTATTGTTTTTATTTCCCGATTTCAGGCTGACATTAAAAAAATACAGCCTGAAACCGAGAATAATAAGAAAGCTAAATAAAATAAATTTGTTATCCTAAAGATCTTTCGACCGTTATTTTAAAGCTACTGCCGTAGTTATAGCACGTTGGGCACCTGCACTTGGTTTTATCACCGGTTGTCCGTTGACCAACATACAAGTTGAACCACCACCATCAAGATTCATCGCATCTACACAACCCAAGCTTTTCAAAACATTAGCTATCATAGCCATATTCATACCCTTTACACCCTCCGTCACACTACGACCTTCGCAAACGAAAAATACCACCTTATTATTGGCTGTTACTCCAATAGCTGTTCTTGGATGATAATTTTCAGGAGCAACTCCACTTTCTTCATCAAAAAGCTCTTCAGTAAAAGTATTTCTCACATTTCCGTCTTTCAACAAGATCGGACCTCCTCCAATAGCTGTTTCCGCATTTAGTTTTACGCCTCTAGCCGGAAAATAAGCTGAAGGTATAGGTTGAGGTTCATAACCGGATTTATTAGGAGAAGGTTCTTCATAGGTATATGTCACGCCATCAGCTGTTGTATAAGCCCAATCTGTGGAGAAACTACCATTTTTTGACAACTGAAAGATACCTCGTGTCGGGTAATAACTTTTTTGAGAGCGTATCTCTTCCTGTGAATTTACTGCTAATACCTCTCCTTCACGACATAGCAGACTAACAGACTTTCCAGCTCCCATAACAAAATATCCGCCATTCATAATTATCGGATATTTTTGTTGTTCTGCTTGCCAAATTTGATTGGGAGTCTTAGAATATATCTGATCTCCTATAGTTGCAAAATTAGCTTTTGACATATCTGCAACAGCAATAAAAGCAATAGCTTTCATACCTTCCAATTCTGTTGGAGATTTATATACACTTATGTACTCAGGTAACGTGCCAAACTCTGTTGCCTGTTTAACCCAACCTAATGTTGTCGGATCAGGATCCGGCATTACTACCTTTTCATTATCATCATCTGAACAACTTGTCGCTGACATAGCGGCAATCATGAAAAGAAGCCAATATTTTGATATATTTTTCATTATCATATTGATTTAATCGTAAATGTTTATTTTTTATTTTTGTGCTTCCGCACGTTCTATGCCTTTTCGGATACCATCCCATAGATTCATCTCAATAACCTGTACTATGTCGAACACCATCAAACCTTCCGATTTTTCAAGACAAAGACTAACAGCATCCGCTATATTGGCTTTATGATTTAAAGCGTATATCGTCCCAAATACTTTGCAATCATTACCAACCAACCTCTGTGCACGGTCAATGCCATACTCTATAGATTCCGGATCATTCATTCCGTAAATACGCTCCAAGTACGTTCCACATAAGAAAGTATCCAGATAAGGTGCAAATCCTGATTCATTATAAGCTTCCGATCCCCATGGATAATTTAATGAGAAATCAGATTTTGGACTAGCCCAATTTTGTCCTTGTCCATAAATACCATGAATCCAGGAAGCAGCCCAATACTCTAGTTCTACTTTCTTATTAATGGAATGAATTTCTTTACGTACTTCTTTCACAAAGCTTGTAATAACATTAGCCCGAAATGCCCACCATTCTTTATAATAGATGCCTGGTTTTTTCGTTCCATCTGTATTCCATGTGAAAATATCATCTGGAAAGTTCTGAATTTTCTTGCCCAGGTAGCGTTCAAAAGCTTTCTGACTATCAATAGAGAAGTCGCTGCCATCTCCGGGATATCGGCAATAATCTAATGCATAAGCATCCACATCATAGTTTTTCACTATTTCACGAACAATACTCAAAGCAAATTTGCGAACATCCTTACGAACCGGATTCAAGAAAGCTCCTACCTTTTTCTTATCCTCCCTGATGTCAAGCATCTTTCCGCCGGGTGTGTACTCCAAGCATGTTTTTCCATCCCAACGTGGCTCATCATAGACTAAGCCTTCACGAGTAGCAGGATGTCCGGAGGGAAACATTGCAGTAGAAACTGTAACCTTTAATCCTAACCGACGAGCTTCACTGATAAAATACTGCAGGTAATCCCAATCTCGATGAATCACCTTGCCATTTACTGTTGTAAGCGGAGGGAGAATTTTACTTTTATATAGTACTTCCCCATATATAGGTTTGACGTCTACTACTACTTGATTGAAGCCTACAGATTTAGCTTTTTCCAGATAGTAAGAAATAGAATCTTTAGAAGCAAAACGCTCAAAATTGGCTTCTGCATCAAACCAAAGGTATTTAGGTTGTTCTTTGCCCCTGTTCCCGGCAAAGGAACAGGTAGCAAATAACAATAGAAAAAACGATATAATGCTTTTATTCAACATATTTCAATTCTATATAATTAGGAGTATTATGTCTATTTTTCGTATTTGGTAAGTTCATAACAACGAATACCTACACCATAACCGTAATAGAGGTATAATGATTCCCCATCATCACTTGGTGAACAAGTAGTCCAGATACAGGAGTTGGTAGTCCAAGGCTCGATTGTTTCAGTGATGGGTAATGAGTTATTATTGGATGGATCTAACAAGTGTAGTCCAACCCAGCCCCAACCACAAGTAATAGTTGAACCATACCATCTGCCATTGAATGGAATTCCTCTACCGGAAATAAGCACATGATTACCCCAGCCAGCATATCCTTTCTTATTCCACATATCAATATATGGACCTGTGATGTTGTTAAATGCCCCTGCCGTATTTGCTTTGTAACCGATTTCCGGTCCCATTACACCTCCGGCATTCACTGCGTCTATAACATAAAATGGTGGGTTATCTGACACTCCGAGTACAGCTACAATCTGTCGCCAGTTACTATCATTGCTTGGACGGCCGGTAACTAAGGATAAAGTGCTTGTATATGAACCGTTTTCAAATTTGTAAACAGCATGTGTACCTACACCATCTGGTTTAGAATCATAGACATATCCCACTTTATCAATATCACCGGTTGCAGAAACTTTATTTGCTCCGGGAGTTACATTAGCAACTTTTTGAGGAGCTCCTTCAACAGTAGTCCATCTGTATAATCCTACATTCTTTACTACACCTATCAGATTACCGGCATCATCATTTACTAACTGGCATAAAGAAGCGTCTATTCCTGTCACGTTTAACGTTTTATCAACTTTCTGCCCTGTATATTTATCATAGAAGTTAAACTGGGTATCTATTATATAATTACCAAACACTGCACCAAAACCATCTTTGTCTTTGTTAGATGGGGTAGGTACACTAATTTCCCATTTCTTGAAGAAATATTCAAAACCTTCTCCATCGTTTAATTTTCCGCCATAAGTCCATTTCACGGTCCAGTCAGTGGTTGTGCCATCTTGCGCCTTCACTGTATAATGTACATCTTTTGAAAAATCTTGAGGTACATCAGGGGTAGGAGTAACTGTTGCATATGGAGAAATAAAGAACGAACAAGTAATTCCATTTAGTTTGCTTAAATCTAAGTCTGGAGTAATCTTGAATTCAATTATATTACCATCCTTAATGGTACCTTGTTTATAATTTCCCTCCCCCAATCTTACTTTGAATCCGGTTATATCAGTATCAGAGTATAATGTAGGATCGTCCGAGCATGCGGAAAATGCAACCATTGTTGCCATTATAGCAACTTGAAGCCAATTATGATATTTTATTTTCATGACATCTACTTTTTTAGTTATTCGGGTGTTTGGCAACCAGAGTATATTCTTTTTGCGTTCCATCACCTGCTACAATAGTTAGTTTAAATGGAGTAGATAAATCTTTAGCACCCGTCAATGAAGGATAAGCAAACGCTGCTACAGGCAAATTTGCCGTTACATACAATTCACTCAATTTTACTTTTGCCGGGAGTTCGAAAGTTATATTTCCATTCTCTGATATGACTCCATCGTAAGTAGTACCATCTTCCGGAGAATTAGCACGAACCATAATAGATACAATATTACAATCAGAGTGATAATGGATATCATCATGCTTTTCACAAGAAGAAAAGGAAAAGCTAAATGTTATCATTAATATGATGTATGTAATTACTTTGAAATTTTTCATAACTATAATAATCTTTTAATATTACCAAGGAGCATTATTCTCACATAACGGATTATTCTGTAATTCATCTACAGGAATAGGCAGTAAGTAATAGCGTTCTGGGAAGAAGCGGTTTATATTGTCATCACATGACACTTGTTCATAGGTATAAGTATTGTCGTCTTTTTTGGTGATTTTTGTCCCATGTGCCTGCTTACCATCAATGACTTCTCCTGCCAAACGCCATCTGCGTAAATCCCAATAACGGAATCCTTCAAACGCTAATTCACAGATACGCTCTTTACGTAATAGTTTCATAAATGAATCTTTATCCGGAGCTTCCTCTGTAGTGCGTTTGGGTAAATTAACACGTTCTCTGACTTCGTTGAGAGCTTCTAAAGCATCATCCTGATTTTTGCTATAATCCTGTTCTGCCAAGGCTTCGGCCAGATTTAACAAAACCTCCGCATAGCGCATTTCAATCCAAAATTGATCGCTTCCTTTGTCATCAAAATCAGCATTGTTTTCTTGTAGATATTTTCTGATAAAGTATCCGGTAACTGTTTGTTTTTCTCCCGGATTCATGTTATCTCTATAAGCAGCGAAACCATTTTCAGCATCCACATAAGTATAGATTTTCTTTTCTTTCCAGGTAGCTCCATTGTATATAATAGATGCATAGAAACGAGGTTCGCGACCTACATAAGGATCATTAGCCATAGAGCCACTCCATGAGAAAGGAGTTCCGTCGGCCATATCATAAGAATCGACTAATTCACTCGTCGGGACAGCTCTTCTTATTCCCTGTTTACCGTCAGGAGCAAAGTAACGATCAAAATAATGAGGCATATCTGGTATCTTATATGCTATAGAGAAAATAATTTCTTTATTGCCTGCCACTTTGAATACATCTTCATAATTGTCCATTAAGTCATACTTATTGAGCTTTTTAATCTCATCAGCTGCGGTAATAGCAACATCCCAACGTTTTGCGAAAAGTGCTGTACGACACATATAAGCATATGCAGCTCCTTTAGTTAGACGTCCATCCCATTTACTATCCCATTCTTTCGGAAGATGTCTTGCCGCAAATTCTAAATCTTTCAGAACAAAATCCCACGATTCAGCTTCAGTTGCTCTCGCTTTATCTTTTTGCCCTTCTGAATCGACTCCATTGGTTTCATCACGAAGTATAACACCTCCGAAAATTCTAATCATACGTGCATAATTCACAGCCCGGATAAAACGAATTTCGGCAATACGAATATTGAGAAAATCTTCACTAAATTTATTTCCATAAATACCAGCATCACGTAGAAATACATTTTCTCTAAATATATCAGTATAAAGTCCCCATGATGACATCGGGTTGTTATCTGATGTTATTGTATTTTGCTGTAACAGAATCTTATTATGAGCACTCCATGTCTGTGGAACTCCATTCCCATACTTTACTAAATCTGTATATCCATCAGTTAAGGATAAAGAAGAAAAGTTGGATAAGCCATTAAGAGGCTTATATAAGTAAGTCACATACATATCTAAAGAAGATTCCGAACTCCAGGCTACTGTTTCTGAATATGAGTCTGTGGGATCTTTCTCCAACAAATCATGGCATGAGGTTAGAAACTGTGACGTAAACATCAGTCCTATCCCTAATAGATATAATCTTTTTATTTTCATAATTATTGATTTAATTAGAATGTGATATTTAGTCCAACACTATAATTCTTTTGTTGGGGGTAATAACCATTATTTATAATAGCCATTTCAGGATCGCAATATTTGAACTCCGTAAAAGTAAACAGATTAGTACCTGCTACGTATACACGAACGTTGGATAATCCGATATTGGCTTTAGCAAGTATTTTTTTAGGAATGGTGTAACCAAACTGCAAGTTCTTCAAACGTAGGAAATTACCATTTACCAACCACCAGGAAGAGGTATATGCATTGTTTCCATTATGAATGGCACTTAATCTGGGATAACGGGCATTAACATTCTCCGGTGTCCATGAATCTTCTACCAGATAATAAGGAGCATTACCTCCAGAGTAGAATGGTCGTGTATAAACTGTATTATCCATTGAACCATGGCTATAAGTACCATTCAGTGTATAACTTACAATAGCGGCTCCTTGCCATAACGCACTCAAGTTAAAGCCTTTCCAATTGAAATCCATAGACAGAGAGTAGTTTAGCTCTGGTAAAGTACTGTGACCTATTTTAACTCTGTCTCCATCCTGTGTAATTTTACCATCTCCATTAATATCTTCATACATGATATCACCAAAACGTTGAACTCCATTGCCAACGAAAGGACGGTTATCCAATTGCTCTTGTGTTTGATATAATCCTATAGCTTTATAGCCATAAATTTGTCCTAAAGGTTCACCTATGTTAGTCCGGTACCAAGGAGTACTTTCACTCTCTATTCGCGATAAAACTTTATTTCTAGCCCATGCCACACTACCGGTTATGTTATAATAGAAGTCATTAATATGGTTCTGATGCTTCAACACCAACTCAAAACCGCGATTATCGATCTTGCCAGTATTTCCTTTTTGAGCATAATTTCCACCTAGTGAAGGAGGGAAACCACCGCTCCGGCTTTCTTGTATGTCTTTTGTTAACTTATAAAATAAATCGAATTCTACTCCTAGTAATCCATTCCACATTGTCAGGTCAGCACCAATATTGTAACTGCGGGTGGTAGACCAGGTTAAGCTGGAAGTAATAGAGTTGGATGCACCTAATCCCGCATAAGGAACTCCTCCGAATATATACGCATTCTTCTCTACCTTAAAAATACTTCTATGCAAAAAAGCATCTGTATTATCACTACCTAATTCACCAACAGAAACGCGAAGCTTTAGTAAGTTGATAGAAGAGATGTTATTTTTTATAAAGTTTTCTTCAGAGATTACCCATCCAAGAGATACAGAAGGGAAGAAGCCCCATCTTTTATCTTTAGCGAATTTATAGGATCCATCTACACGGAAAGCAAATTCTGCAAGGTATCTTTTATCAAAAATATAATTGAAACGTCCTACATAACCAATGGTAGCTTTATCGCTGTGGCTACCTGTAGGATTGGATATAAATTCAGTACCTAATGAAAGGTCAACCGGATCATTGAAGTTATAACCGCCCATCTTTCCTGTCATTGTAGAACCTTTCAGTTGTGTCTGTTCATATAAGAATAAAGCAGAAACTGCATGCTTGCCAAAAGTATTTGCATATTCAACAGTTGGGCGGACCATAAATCTTCTGAAAGAAGAGGCCGATTTTGTATAATTACCTTTCTCACTTGTAGAAGATGCACGCATTAAATTATATGATTTTGAATCTGCACTGTATGCATTGACGTTATATCCTACTAAAAAACCATTATCTTCTGTATAGCTAGTATCGTAAACTAAGCCCAAAGAAGCTTTCAGCCCTTTCACCCATGGGAAAGCATAACTAACTTTCATTGTACCATCAAACTCATGTCTTTGATTTTTCTGGAATCCACTATTTCTCAATGTAGCAAGGGGACTTTGTGTGGTGGAACTACCAGGACCAATCCAAGCAGTGTATTCTCCTTGATAATAAATAGGGATAATAGGAGCTGCATAAACAGCCTGCTGGATTGGATTTTGTTCAGCTTGTGCACTTGTACTAATTCCAGGCCAATTCTTTTCTTCATAGAAGCCGGAGATATTAAGTTCGAACGTTAAATCCTTGGTGATATTACCTTCTACATTAGAACGAACATTGTAACGATCATAATTCACATTTTCGATGATACCAGATTGATCCAACATACCTATACTAGTAAAGAAGCGGATGTTTTTGTTACCACCAGAAGCCGAAATATTATGTTGATGTGTGAAGCCATAATTCTTAAAAACTTCTTTCGTCCATTTTGTACTTCCATATTTACCTTCCGGATCATAGTTATTAGCTACTTTCGTCTGAATATCAGCTCCGTAATACGGACCATTACCATCAAGTTCACTAGCTTTATTATACCAATAGATATAGTCAGGACCATTTAACATTTCAGGCATAGCTGTGTTTTTTTGGAAAGTTACAGAACCGTCATATGAAAGCGTAACTTTACCTTCAGTACCTTTCTTGGTTGTTACCAAGATTACTCCATTTGCCGCTGCCAAACCATAAACAGATGCTGTGGCGGCATCTTTTAGAATAGATATGTTTTCTACATCATTCGGATTTACTGTATTCAACATACGTTCAACACCATCCACTAATATGAGGGGACTTGAATCTAAAAAAGTACCTAAACCGCGAATGTTGATAGATGTTTGATCGTTTCCGGGAAGACCGGAACGTTGAACACTTGTTACTCCCGGTAATTTACCTGTCATCATATTGGATAGGTTGGCTTGAGGAGCCATCATCAACTCTTTAGAGCCTACTTGAGAAACAGAACCTATTAAGAACTTCTTTTTTTGAGTTCCATACCCAACTACCACAACTTCATCCAATGCTTTTGCATCTTCTTGTAATCTGATAGTAATTTCTGAACGACCCTGTAAAGCAACTTCTTGAGTCTGATATCCAACAAATGAAACGACTAAAGTTGATTTTAAGTCTTGTACATTTAAGTTAAACTGCCCGTCAATATTGGTAATAGTACCATTGGACAAATTCCCTTTTACACTAACAGTAGCACCGACAAGCGGTTCATTGTTTGAGTCATACACTGTCCCTTTCACGTTCGTGTTTTTTTGAGCATGAGCGTTTAAAAAAGAAAGCGAACAGATGAATAAGGCTATAAACCTTATACTCCATGTGATTTGTTTCTCCATATTAAATATTAATGTTAATAAAACAAGATAGTTATTTATAATTCATCAAGTCTTCTAATGTTTTCCAGCACTGAAACAGCCCTCTTGGCACATGGAAACATCCTTTCCATTTTCCTCCTTTGAGTGGGAGCAATACTTCTCCTCTTCGGTTCAGGTATCCATACCATTCGGGATATTCTTTATCTTTGAAATGCTCCCAAGTGTAGTCATGTACTTTTTCAAACCATTCCAGACACCGTTTGTCTCCCGTTAACTGATAACCTTTCAGCAGGGAAATAAGCGTTTCGATATGCACCCACCAAAGTTTCTGATCCCATTCCAATTGTTGAGGTGGACAACCGTTACGGTCCATGAAATAATAGACACCTCCGTATTTCTTGTCCCAGCCATAATTAAGTATTGTAAGGGTGGTCTCTTTGGCTTTCTCTATCAATTCCGGACGGTTCAGACGTTTGCCCAGATCCATGATAAACCACATCGCTTCAATGGCATGGCCCGGAGTTACCTGACGACCTTCAAAGCAGTCAACCAGACTACCGTCTATATCTACATTTTCAACAATGATACCTCCGAGTTCAGGACGGTAAAAAACTTCCATTACTTCGTGGATGCAAGTTTCCATTGTTTCCCGCAGATAGTTCTCATCCAATAAATGCTCTATCTCCAAAGCCAGGTTGCAGAGGATCATTGGCAGGGCAAAGTTCTTCAGATTACGAGTTCCCGGATGAAGTTTGTTCCATTTGCCTTTCGGATTATTCACTTTAGACAGGATGATATCGAAGGTTTTTCTGGCGATGTCTGCATATTCCTGATTACCAGTGGCCAGGCTTAACTGACCGAAAGCCATGGTGGCAAATGTATATGAAAAGATATTGTACGGTTCTACCAATGGTCTACCCGAACGGTCAAGGGAAAAATACCAGTTATAATCGCCGTCATGTCCATATTTTTTTAGGAATTCGCCACCCTGAATGGCGCAGTCCAACCATTCTTGGCGATTTTCCACTTTATTGTAAAGCATGGAGAACATCCATACCTCACGACTTTGCAGCCAAATAAACTTATCCGTATCGAATACTTTTCCTTCACGGTCCAGACAGGTGAAGTAACCACCATACTCATGGTCTTGTGAATGTTCAAGCCAGAAAGGAAGGACGTTGTCCAGAAGCTCATCTTTGTACAGACTTGCCAGTTTCTTGAAATCCATAATCGTATTTCCATTATAGATTGTTATAGGTAATTCAGCGGTTAAAGAGATGTCTGCTGAATGACCAATGTTATTCTTACTATCCATATTTATAAAATGTTAGTTTATTGTTATTAAGGTCTGTTTTATATTTATTCCGAACGGGTCCAGTATCTTTCAATCTCCTCCAGCGACTTCCCGGTGGTCTCCGGCACGAGTTTCCAGACAATTAGCATATACGGTACGCACATAACGGCAAACAGGAAGAATGTTCCGGCGGGGGTAAGGTTCTGGAGCATCCAGGGGGTTAACTGTCCGATCAGGTACGTTCCGATCCACAGAGCGAATCCTGCTATCGACATGGCCAGTCCGCGAACCTTGGTGGGATACATCTCCGAGAGAAGTACGAACACCACGGCG